>NZ_JBSPUD010000043.1:0-979 GCF_056861525.1 Stenotrophomonas sp. 82F1 | reverse complement strand
GCCTTGGCCGACATGACATGTCGATAGATCCAAGTGCACGCTACGTCACAAGACCAAACGAGAGGCAGGCGCTCAGGCGCGTCTCTTTGCAACGCTGGCATCACCATGCCCGCTCCCTGCAAAGACACGACGTCCGAAGCGACACTCCAACCGCCTCCCTGGTGAAATTAGCGCTATGGAACCACCCGATCCCATCCCGAACTCGGAAGTGAAACGTAGCTGCGCCGATGGTAGTGTGGCCTAAGCCATGCGAGAGTAGGTCATCGCCAGGGTTTATACCCGAAAACCCCGCTGCTCATGCAGCGGGGTTTTTTCTATTAAGTGAAGGCTCTGCTTTTTTGAGTTCCTTCCGCCCCAAGGGCAAGTACGCGAGCTGGCGCTGCAAGCGCTGCTGCAACCGTCTCCCTGGTGAAATTAGCGCTATGGAACCACCCGATCCCATCCCGAACTCGGAAGTGAAACGTAGCTGCGCCGATGGTAGTGTGGCCTAAGCCATGCGAGAGTAGGTCATCGCCAGGGTTTATACCCGAAAACCCCGCTGCTCACGCAGCGGGGTTTTCCTTTTTTTGCAAGCCTCAGGTTTCGACCTGGACTTACGGCAACAACTTCGCGAAGAGCTTCAAGTTCCTCTCACAAGTTGTTGACAAAGCTGAAAAGCCTGCCATAATATGCGGCTCGCAACGACGAAAGGCCCTCGGGTCCAACGACGAAGCGGCATCGGCAACAACGTCCACCACGGTGAGGCGACCTTGAAAAAAGGTGTTGACGAAGCGAAAAAGCCGGCTATAATGGGCGGCTCGCTACGAAGGAAACTTCGCAGCACACGGGAACGGCGCTGAGGCCACTTCCCCGGATCTTTGAAAGTATGCGCAGGTATCTTGTGAAGGCGCCTGCAGGAAGGATGATTGTCCATCTTGCAGACGTTTGATCAAGCAACTATTAATTGTTTTAAAGCAAGCGATACGTTGCCAGAATCATT
>NZ_JBSPUD010000042.1:0-1632 GCF_056861525.1 Stenotrophomonas sp. 82F1 | reverse complement strand
TGCAGGACACGCCGTGAACCCATCCATGGGGGCTCGATGGCGCCATCCATGGCGCCAACGGTCCTGCCTGCCCACCCCGATCCGTCCCGCCGAGGCTTCACGTCGGCGGACTGCAAGAGCGTTGGATTTCCAAGTGGAAAGAGGGGTCAGATCCGTTTTCCTGCGGAAAACGGATCTGACCCCGGAAGCGCTGCAGCTGTGGCTCCGCTCTTTGCTTTTCTTTCTTCAATCCGGGGTGGACGCGCAAGGAAACTGTCCGTGGCCAGGAGGGTGGGCTGCGCAGGGGCGTAAGCGCCATGGGCCCGAGGCATGCCTCGGGCGGGTTGGGCAGGACGCCCAACCCCGGTCTTGCCGTGTGCGCAGGACAGCGCACAAGAGCAAGGCGCGCCCGAGCCTACAGGGACGTATTGCGGTGGTCTAATCAACTTGGACACTCGATAGGATCATTTTCGAGCATCGAGGTAGACCCATGGCAAAACAGATCACTCAGGGCATGAGGGACGAGGCGGTTCGCCTTGTCGTTGTAGAGGGGCAGACAGTAAGAGACGTCTGCCAGCTGATGGATGTCGGCCCGACGGCGCTGAGGCGGTGGATCGAGCAGTGGCGGCGAAAACATGACCCGCATGCGGAGGCGCCACCAGTAGATGCGCAGGTCAGAATCGCCGAACTGGAAGCCCAGAACCGCAGGCTCAAGGAGGAGCGCGACCTGCTAAAAAAATCCATCGCCTTCTTCATTCGGGACAGCGATCACCGGAACAAGTGATCCAGGAATTGGGGAAGGCCGCTCCGATCCGGTTGGTGTGCCAGTTGATGGACTATCCCCGTAGCAGCTACTACGCCTGGCTGCATCGGGAGCCTCGCATCGACCGGGAGCTGCTGGCCCAGGTTGATCTGGTTCGTCGCATTCATAAGTCCCACCGGGGCAGCTGCGGCTCACGCAGAATGGCCCGGGAACTGACCAATAGCGGTCTGCAGGTTGGTCGCCACCGCGCCCGGACGCTGATGCGCCGGGCCGGTGTCAGGGCGCGACAGCACAAGCGGCACAAGTATCACAGCCTTGGGCCGCAGGCGCTGACCGCTCCCAACATCCTGGACCGTCAGTTCAATCCGGAGGCGCCAAACCAAGTCTGGGCTGGCGATATCACCTACATCCCCACCCAGCAGGGATGGCTGTATCTGGCCGTCGTTGTGGATATGTATGCCCGTCGAATCGTGGGTTGGGCGCATTCCCACGAAGCAGATGCGTGGTTGGCGGTCAGAGCCCTGCGCGGCGCATTGAAACAGCGCCGCCCCCAGGCGGGACTGCTGTTCCACTCGGACCAAGGGCGGCAATACACCAGCCACGCGATGGCCGAGATCCTGCGCGACAACGGCATCACCCAGAGCATGAGCCGGAAGGGGAATTGCTGGGACAACGCGGTGGTGGAACGGGTATTTGCCACCCTCAAAGGCGAATGGCTGTACTCCAAATACCCCACTCGACAGGAGGCTGCAGCAGACATCGAACAATTTGTGAACTGGTACAACCACCGTCGGCTGCACAGTGCCAACGGCCTTGTGCCACCTGCGCTCCGTGAAGTGCAGGTGGCCTGAACTCCCTTTGGGAGTGTCCAGAAGTACTTGACCACCACA
>NZ_JBSPUD010000041.1:3595-3880 GCF_056861525.1 Stenotrophomonas sp. 82F1 | reverse complement strand
GGGCGGGGTAGGACGGGCGGGGACGCCGTGAACCCATCCCTGGGGGCTTAGCCGCGCCATCCATGGCGCGGATACCCCGCCCGCCCCACCCCGCCCGGCCGCTGACAGATTTCCGCGCGGCCCACCCACGGAAAAGAAAAAAGAAGAGCAACAGCGGGTCGCTGCGCTCTGAGCCGAGCGCGGGCTCGACTCTACTGGAAGCGTGGGCAACCGGCCATGCTGCTTTTGCTTTTGCTTTTGATCTTTTTTCTTCTTGCGTGGGTGGACGCCGCAGGAAACCGTCAG
>NZ_JBSPUD010000041.1:0-3585 GCF_056861525.1 Stenotrophomonas sp. 82F1 | reverse complement strand
CCAACCCGCCCGGCCCAATCGATGAATCGCATTGAGCGGCCACCCACGAGGGGCTGCGCCGTTGGCTGGAAACCTACGCGTGTACCGGCCGGTGCCCGCGCACCGCCATCACCAGACCGATGCCGGCCAGCAACGACACCGCCGAAGTGCCGCCGTAGCTGATCAGCGGCATCGGAATGCCCACCACCGGCAGCAAGCCGGAAATCATCCCGCCGTTGACCAGTACGTAGACGAAGAACGCCAGGCCGAGACTGCCGGCCAGCAACCGCGCGTGCGTGTCGCGTGCCTGCACCGCGATCGACAGGCAGCGCCAGACCACGAACAGATACAAGGCGAACACCGTCACCACGCCGATCCAGCCGAATTCCTCGGCCAATACCGAGAACGCGAAATCGGTGGTGTACTCCGGCAGGAAATCCAATGTCGCCTGTGTGCCGTGGCCCCAGCCACGACCCTGCAGGCCACCCGAGCCGATGGCGATGCGCGATTGCAGGATGTTCCAACCGGTGCCCAACGGATCAGCCGCCGGATCCAGGAAGGTCAGCACACGGTTCTTCTGGTACTGCCGCAGCAGCCCGAACCACGCCAGAGGCGCCGCCACCGACACCGCACTCAGGCCGGCCACCACCCAACGCCACTGCAGGCCAGCCAGCACCAACGCAAACACACCACTGGCCGTCACCAGGGTGGCGGTACCAAGATTGGGCTGCATCAGGATCAGCACCGCTGGCACCCCGATCAACACCGCTGCCGTCAGCACCGTGCGCGGCGATGGCGGCAGCGGCTGACGGTGCAGATACCAGGCCATCATCAACGGCAGGCTGAGTTTGAGCAGCTCCGAGGGCTGCAGATAGAACACGCCAAGGTTGAGCCAGCGTTGCCCGTATTTACCGGTACCGATCACATACACCGCCATCAACGGAAGCATCGACAGCGCATAGATGGCAGGTGTCCACGCGCGCAGGCGCAGCAGCGAGACCCGCGACAGCAGCCACATCGCTAGCAGACCCATCGCAAAGCGCATCGCCTGCCCCGCCACCGGTCCGTTCACGCTGTGCAGCACCGCAAGGCCTGCACCCATCAGGATCAACAACGCGACCAGCAACGGCAGATCGATCGTGCGCACTACCTCACGGCAGCCGCCAAGCATTCGTTTCCATTTCACCCGTGGCACGGTAGCAACCGGCGCTTTCGTGAAGCTGTCAGCGCTGTTTGTCGCTATCGACACCGCGCGTGGCGGATGCCTTTGGCCTGCGGATTTTCCGGGTTTCAAACAATTCTGATTGGAGCCGCAAGGGCCCCGTGCACATCATGTAGTGCCACCGACAACGGGTGGCACGGGACTCCAATCCCGAAGGACAGACAGTTGTTTACGCTTGCCGGCCGGCGTCGCCCTTTCCTTGTTGGGTGGCGTCGGCTGGCAATCCGTCCGTGCGTCTTTGGCGGGCGGTGCGTGGAGGGCCTCGTGCCCGCCGGAACTGTCTGTCCCCGGTATTGGAGCCACGCATCGTCCGCCACCCTCGCATGCACGCGGGGTGGCCCTTGCCTACCGCACAAGGATGCCGCCATGTCCGCTTCCACCTACCCGTACCTGTTCGCGACCTTGGGCGAGGCCGCCCACCAGCTGCCGGACGACATCGCCCGCGCCCTGGAAATCACGCTCACCGCCACGCAGGCCGCCAACAGTCCAGGCAGCCCTACCCTGCTGGACTGCCTGCAGCGCATCCGCCAGGTAGAAGCCGCCGACGGCCAGCCGTGGCCACACAAGGGGCGAACACAGGCGCAGTGCATGGCGATGGCGCGCATCGACCGCGCCAATGCCGGGCTGACCTTCCTGCTGGAACTGCTGCATGCCAGCGAACGCGTGCGCGTGGACGGCGACGACACGCAGCACCTGGGCGACGACGCCCGCGAAGGGCTGCTGCTGGCCTGCAGAGGCCTGTCGGAATATGTGGATGTGCAGCTGCAGGCCGCGTGATGCGTGCATTCCTGAAGAGCCGAGCATGGCTCGGCACTACAAAGAGCGAAGCGACCCGCTTCTGCTCTGCTTTATTTCTCTTTGCGTGGGTGGCCACCGCAGGAAACTGTCGGGGCCGGGCGGGGTGGGTTCGCGGGGGTGTCCGCGGCATGGATGCCGCGGCCAAGCCCCCAGGGTGAAGTGACCCCCGGGAGTTGGACGCCAGATCCAACCCCGAGGGATACATGAACAGGTACGAAGCTCGATTCAAACTGCAGGTCGCCAAAGAAGCCTGCAAGACCTCCACGTCGGTCAAAGCCATCGCCCGACACCACGGTTTGGAGTTCTCCACGGTCAGACGCTGGGTGGCTACGTATCGGCTGCACGGTTGGCGCGGGTTTCACCGCCAGACCCGGTCCTATGACCTCGCGTTCAAGCTGGCTGTTCTGGAGAAGATGAGCCGGGACGGCATGTCCGGGCGTGAGGCCACCACCTACTTTCAGATTGGCGATGCCGGCGCAGTGGGGCAGTGGCGGCGCCTGTATGCTCAGGGCGGTGCCCAAGCGTTGGCACCGCCGCCGCTGCCGCCCCGAAAGCCGATGAAAAAGACCCGTTCGTCCAAACCACCTGAGGATATGAGCCGCGATGAGCTGCTCAAGGAAGTCGCCTATCTGCGTGCGGAGACCGACTACCTAAAAAAACTCGATGCCTTGATCCGGGAAGAGCAGGCGGCGCAGGACGCAAAGCGCAAGCCATCCAAGGATTGAGGCAGGTTCATACGCTGTCGCTTCTGCTCGAAGCGGCAGAGCTGTCGCGCAGTACTTTCTATTACCAGAACCATGTCCTGGCCCATCCGGATCAGGACGAGGCAGATCTGTGCGAGCGCATCCGTGCAATCTACGATCAAAGCCAAGGGCGCTATGGCTATCGCACGGTGACGCTGGAATTGGCCAATCAGGGCCATCGGACCAATCACAAGCGGGTACAGCGTCTGATGGGAGAGATGGGCCTGAAATCACGGGTCCGCGTGAAGCGCTACCGATCTTTCAAAGGGGCAGCCAATGTTGTGGTTGGCAATGACCTCAATCGCCAGTTCCATGCCGAGCGGCCCAACCAGAAGTGGGTGACCGACGTCACCGAGTTCAAGGTGCAAGGGATGAAGCTCTACCTGTCGCCGATCATGGACCTCTACAACGGCGAAATCGTGGCTTATCAGATCAAGCGTCAGCCCGTGTTCGATCTGGTAGGTCAGATGCTGGACGAAGCCATCAACAAGCTCTCCCCGGATGAGCGCCCCATGATCCACTCCGACCAGGGCTGGCAGTACCAGCATGAAAACTACCGGCACATGCTGGAAAAGCACTCGTTGAAGCAAAGCATGTCCCGGCGTGGCAACTGCCTGGACAATGCGGCAATGGAAAGCTTTTTCGGGACGCTGAAGTCAGAATTTTTCTACCTGAACAGCTTTGACAGCATCGAGAGTCTGGAGGCTGGGCTCGTGGATTACATCAAGTACTACAACCAAGAGCGCATCAGATTGAAATTGAAGGGCCTGAGCCCGGTACAGTACCGGAAACAGGCCCAAGCGGCCGTTTGACCCCACCGTCCAACTCTCGGGGGTCACTTCA
>NZ_JBSPUD010000040.1:0-6319 GCF_056861525.1 Stenotrophomonas sp. 82F1 | reverse complement strand
ACCGTTGGCGCCATGGATGGCGCCATCGAGCCCCCATGGACGGGTTTACGGCGTGTCCTGCAAGCCCACACCGCCCCGCCAACCCAACACAAACCCAGAGCCGACGCTTCGGCCGTTGCAGTTGCAGTTGCAGTTGACGTCGCTTCTGCGGGCGCCGGGCTGCAAGCCCGGCACCCACCGAGAACCTCAACAGCAGCGACCACCGTTGCGCCCGCCATACCGCGCTTCCTGCCGCTCGCGGAAGAACGTCTTGTAGTCCATCGGCTCGCGGTCCGGATGCTTCTCCCGCACATGCCGCACATAGTTGTCGTAGTCGGGAATGCCACAGCACAGCCGTGCCGTCTGCACCAGGCGTCGCCACAGGCGGCGATGCGCCTGGTACTGCCCCACCGGAACCAGTTGCGTACTCATTACAGGTCCACCATTTCATGCGGCTTCAGCGCCACGTACGGGGTCTCGCGGTCGCTGCGCTGCGGATTGCGGCGCGCCGCCACGATCGTCTTGATCGAATACACCAGCACCGACGCCACCACCAGCAGGAACAGCGCAGTCAAGCCGGTGTTGACGTACGCATTGACCACGATCTGCTGCATCTGTGCGACCGACTTCGCCGGTGCGGTGATCGTGCCGCTGGCCAACGCATCCTGGAACTTGTGTGCCTGGGCCAGGAAGCCCTGCGCCGGGTTGCTGTCGAAGATCTTGATGAAGCCGGCATAGGTGGTGCAGATCAGCAGCCACACCGCAGGCACCGCAGTGACCCACGCGTAGCGGTCACGCTTCATCTTGAACAGCACCACCGTGCCCAGCATCAGCGCGATGCCTGCCAGCATCTGGTTGGAGATGCCGAACAACGGCCACAACGTCTGGATGCCGCCGAACGGATCGACCACGCCGGTGTACAGCAGGTAGCCCCACAGCGCCACGCAGCCGGCCGTACCGATGATGTTGGCGGTCCACGACTCGGTCTTCTTCAGTGCAGGAATGAAGTTGCCGAGCAGGTCCTGCAGCATGAAGCGACCGGCACGGGTACCCGCATCCACAGCGGTGAGGATGAACAGTGCTTCGAACAGGATGGCGAAGTGGTACCAGAACGCCATCATCGCGTCGCTGCTGCTGGGGATCGCCTCATGCAGGATCTGCGCGATGCCCACCGCCAGCGTCGGCGCACCACCGGCACGATGCAGGATGGTCGGTTCACCGATCGCTGCGGCCGTGGCCGTCAGCTGTTCGGGGGTGATGGTGAAGCCCCAGGTATTGGTGATGTAGTGCGCGGCCGAGGCCGCGTCGGCACCGATTACCGCCGCCGGGCTGTTCATGGCGAAGTAGATGCCCGGATCGATGATCGAGGCGGCCACCAGTGCCATCACCGCCACGAACGACTCCATCAACATGCCGCCGTAGCCGATGTAGCGCATGTGCGCTTCATTGGCCAGCAGCTTCGGTGTGGTACCCGAAGAGATCAGTGCATGGAAGCCCGACACCGCGCCGCAGGCGATGGTGATGAACAGGAACGGGAACATCCCGCCCTTCCACACCGGGCCGTCGCCGCTGGCAGCGAACTGGGTCAGCGCCGGCATCTTCAGTTCCGGCATCACCACCAGGATGCCGATGGCCAGCGCGATGATCGTGCCGATCTTCAGGAAGGTCGACAGGTAATCGCGGGGGGCCAGCAGCAGCCACACCGGCAGCACCGAGGCGACGAAGCCGTAGCCGATCAGCATCCAGGTGATCTGGGTGCCGGTGAAGGTGAAGGCTGGGCCCCAGGTCGGGTCTGCCGCCACCTTGCCACCGAACCAGATCGCGGCCAGCAGCAGCACCAGGCCCACCACCGAGATCTCACCGATCTTGCCCGGCCGGATGTAGCGCATGTACACGCCCATCAGGATCGCGATGGGCATCGTGGCGATCACCGTGAACATGCCCCACGGGCTTTCCGCCAGCGCCTTGACCACCACCATCGCCAGCACGGCCAGGATGATGATCATGATCAGGAAGGCACCGAACAAGGCGATGGTACCGGGCACCTGGCCCATCTCCTCGCGCACCAGGTCACCCAGTGAGCGGCCGTTGCGGCGGCTGGACAGGAACAGCACCATGAAGTCCTGCACCGCGCCGGCCAGCACCACGCCGACCACCAGCCACAGCAGGCCGGGCAGGTAGCCCATCTGCGCGGCCAACACCGGGCCGACCAGCGGACCAGCACCGGCAATGGCGGCAAAGTGGTGGCCGAACAGCACGTGCTTGTTGGTCGGCACGTAATCCAGGCCATCGTTGTTGATCACCGCCGGGGTGGCCCGGGTCGGATCGAGCTGCATCACCTTGTCGGCGATGAACAGGCTGTAGAAGCGGTAGGCGACCAGGTACAGCGATACCGCCGCCACCACGATCCACAACGCGTTGATGTGCTCACCGCGCCGCAGCGCCACCGTACCCAGGCAGAACGCGCCGAGCAGGGCGAGGGCCGCCCAGCCTATTTTGGAAAAACCTTTCATGAGGTGCTCTCTCCCGGAAAGACAGGCAAAGAGTCCCGCGTGCCCCTGGCAGGGTCAATGTGCACGGGACCATTCTGCGGTAGTACTTTGGTCGTACATGGGTGTGGCAGGTGGCGATGTTTCCTCGCTGCCCACAACGCAGGCGGTGCCGGCGTGCGGACATGACGCGCGGCGAACACCAGGGATGGAACAATCGGTTGCGACGGCATCCATTGGCGTTGCGCGCTGCAGCGTCCATTTTTACCGGCATCCATCCAACAGGAGTCACCATGAGCCTTCCCGAGCCGGTCCGCGTCCTGCGCACCATCCGTGGCATGCCCACCTCCGACGGTGCCGGTGTTCGCCTGACCCGGGTCATCGGCGGCCCGTCGCTGCCCGACCTCGATCCGTTCCTGCTGCTCGATGAATTCGGCACCGATCGCGCCGAGGACTACATCGCCGGTTTCCCGGAGCATCCGCATCGTGGTTTCGAGACCGTTACCTACATGCTCGATGGCCGCATGCGGCATCGCGACAATCACGGCAACGAAGGCCTGCTGACCCCGGGCAGCGTGCAGTGGATGACCGCCGGCCGTGGCCTGGTGCATTCGGAGATGCCCGAGCAGGAAAGCGGGCAGATGCGCGGCTTCCAGTTGTGGGTGAACCTGCCGGCGCGCGACAAGATGACCGCGCCGAAGTACCAGGAATTCGCTCCGGAAAAGATTCCGGTGGTGCGGCCGGCCGAAGGCGTGCAGGTCAAGGTGATCGCCGGCACGGTCGATGGCACGGCGGGCCCGATCGCGCAGCCCGCCACCGATCCGCTGTACCTGGATATCGAACTGGCCGCCGACCGCGCCTGGACGTATGTGCTGCCGGAAGGCCACAACGCGTTCGTCTATGTGTTCGAAGGCGGGCTGACGGTGGGTGAGCAGGATGCTGCGCGCGACGTGGCACGGCAGGAACTGGCGGTGCTGGGCGGCGGCGAGCAGCTGCATCTGTCGGCAGGTGCTGACGGTGCGCGGTTGATCCTGGTGGCGGGTCGACCGCTGCGCGAGCCGGTGATGCGCCACGGCCCGTTCGTGATGAACACCCGCGAAGAACTGATGCAGGCTTTCGTTGATTTCCAGGAAGGCAGGTTCTGAGCGGTAGCGCTGGGCCATGCCCAGCCGATGCCCGGCGTGCCGGATCCTGCGGGGACGCTGCAATGCAGTCATCCCCGCAGCCCTTCAGCGCCCGTCGGCCACGGCAGAGGGCGTCAGGTTCATGCCCTGCGCAAGCTGCTGCAGCGTGCCCAGTTCCTGCGAGCTGTCAGGATACAGCGCGATCTGCGCGTAGCGGCCCTTGTCCAGCTTGACCACGCTGATGCGGCGCTCGGCATAGCCCGGCGGCTGCTGGCCGCCAAGATCCGGCTGGTACCAGTACATCGATTCACCGGCAAAGCTGCCCTTTTCCTGGCGCAGCGAGCGGGTCAGTGGAATGCCCGGATCGCGCTGGCTGAGCATCAGGCTCAGCACTTCACGACCATCACTGGTGGCCGCGCGGCAGACCAGGAAACCGGACTGTGCCTGCTGCTGCCATTGCAGGCCGCTGCTGGCGGGCAACGAAGGGCATTCGACCGGGGCCTGCGCGCAGGCAGACGCCGCAACGAACAGCAGGCTCGACAAAACAACAGGCGCGAACTTCATGCATCCCCCAAGGTGGCGTGTCGTTGGCACCGCCGGTGTCACCGGCGGCCGAGGCATCCCATCCCCGGATGCCGTCCATCCCGGCACAAGCACGGGCGGATGACCAGACCTTAACGGAACGTGAGCGATCGCACAAATCGCGGTTACATCCGTAACCATTGCGGCCGAAGGTCGGCCGCAATGGCACGGTCACGGCTCAGCGGTCGTTGCCGATCCACTTGTAGATGATGCCGCCGATCGCACCGCCCAGCAGCGGGGCGACCCAGAACAGCCACAGCTGGCCGGTGGCGCCGCTGCCGGCGAAGAAGGCCACCGCCGTGGAGCGGGCCGGGTTCACCGACGTATTGGTCACCGGAATGCTGATCAGGTGGATCAGGGTCAGGGCCAGACCGATGGCCAGCGGCGCGAAGCCCGCCGGCGCCTTGCCATGGGTCGCGCCCATGATCACGATCAGGAACACCGCCGTGAGCACCACTTCGCACAGGAACGCGGCTGCCACGCTGTAGCCACCGGGCGACAGCGCACCATAGCCGTTGCTGGCGAACGCACCGGCCTGGCTGCCATCAACGGCGAAGCCGCTGGCACCGGAGGCGATCTGCAGCAGGATGAAACCCGCCAGCAGGCCGCCGGCCACCTGGGCAATGATGTAGGGCAGCAGATCCTTGGTCGGGAAGCGGCCGCCGGCCCACAGGCCCACGCTGACCGCCGGATTGAAGTGCGCACCGGAGATATGGCCGAACGCGTAGGCGCCGGTCACCACGGTCAGGCCGAAGGCCAGCGCCACGCCGAGGAAACCGATACCCAGCGGATTGCTGTCGCCACCGAACTTGGCGGCGAGCACGGCACTGCCACAGCCACCCAGAACCAGCCAGAACGTGCCGAGGAACTCGGCGGACAAGCGTTTACCCATGCTCATGTGTTGCACTCCTTTGACGGTCGAAAGTGTGATTTATGTCACATTTCAGTGATCAGCGGGTGACTGTAGCGTCAACGCCGGGTGCAGGGATACACCCTCGGATGTGTGCAACACGCGATGCTCAATGTTCGGGCAGGGGAATGAATTCCTTGTCGTCGCCGGGAATGGTGCCGAAACGTCCGGCTTCCCAGTCGTGCTTGGCCTGCTCGATACGTTCCTTCGAACTGGACACGAAGTTCCACCACAGATGGCGCGGCCCATCCAGCGGCTCGCCGCCGAACAGCATCGCCTTTACCGGCGTCTTCGCGCGCAGGCGGCCACGCGCACCGGCTTCGGGAATCACCAGGTGCTGGGCGGGAATGTCCACGCCATCCAGTTGCGCTTCGCCTTCGAGGATGTACAGCGCACGCTCGCGGTGACCGTCATCGATGTCGATCTCTGCATCCGGGTCGAGATCGATCGCCACGTTGAGCGTATCGGCGAACACCTTGACCGGCGACTCCTCGCCATAGGCGCGTCCGGCGATCACCCGCAGCCAGGCGCCGTTGCGGCGCTGCTCGGGCAGCGTGGCGGCCGCATGGTGGTAGAACGCCGGTTCGATTTCCTCATGCGACTTCGGCAACGCTACCCAGGTCTGCATGCCGTGGATCGGGTTGTCGTGGTCGCGGTCCGGTTGTGGCGTGCGCTCGGAATGGGCGATGCCGCGGCCGGCGGTCATCCAGTTGACGTCGCCGGGGCGGATCACCTGGTCCGAGCCCAGCGTGTCGCGGTGGCCGATGGCACCTGACCAGAGGTAGGTGACGGTGGCCAGGCCGATATGCGGATGCGGGCGCACGTCGATGGCCGTACCGGGGTGCATGAGTGCCGGGCCCATCTGGTCGACGAACACGAACGAGCCGATGCTGCGGGCCTGCAGGGTGGGCACTGCACGGCGCACTTCCAGGCCGCCGATGTCGTGTACGCGCGGGGCGATGATGGTGGTCATGCGGGCGTTCTCGCTGGCAGGGATCAAGGCGGTCAGGATCGCACGCTGTCGTTACGGTGACATTCCCCGTTCGGGTAACAGGTTGTTCCAGCCAACGGCGCAGCCCCTCGTGGCTGTTGGTTGGTTGGTCGCGTAAGGCAGAAGCAAATTCAAAAGCCGCGCTTGGCCGGGCGGGTGGGTTGCGCAGGACACGCCGTAAACCCATCCCTGGGGGCTCGATGGCGCCATCCTTGGCGCCAACGGTCCTGCGCAACCCACCCGC
>NZ_JBSPUD010000039.1:0-14670 GCF_056861525.1 Stenotrophomonas sp. 82F1 | reverse complement strand
CGCCCCACCCACCCGGCCCATCACGACCATCCATCAGTGCGAGTGCGTGCCGCAGAGGGGGCAGCGGCCGATGGAGGGGAATACCTCAGTAGCGCTTGATCCCCGGCACCGTGCAACCTTCGATCTGCGCATGCGCGGACACCGCATTCTCCTTCTCGCCGCGTGCCAGGCGCGCCTGCTCGATCGTCGCCCAGTGCCGGCGGCACAACGGCCCCGTCTTCGACCCCAGGTCCACGGCCTTGCGCGCGAACGTTTCCGCCTCCGCCCACTGGCCCTGCAGCAGCGCCAGTTCCGCGCGTTCCTGCAGTACCGACGGATCACCGGCCACGATCTGCAACGCCTGGTCCAGGCTGGCAGCCGCGCCGGCCAGATCACTGGCCTGGCGCTGGCTCAGCGCCGTCTGCCGCAGATCCTCCACCTGCGAATCGCGCAACGGCTGCACCGACAGTTCCTTGTCATCCGGGCCGGCTGCGGCTTCCACCGCTGCCAGTCGTTGTGCGGGCGTGGTGGTGTCCACCGGCTTGACCACCTGCGGCGCGCTGCTCACGCAGGCCGCCAGGGCCAGGCTGAGGCCACTCAGGACCAGGGGCTGGAACAGCAAACGGATAGTCATCGGCATCATCGGCTTGGAGGAGGAGTCGCTGCAGCGGATGCTGCGGCGGGTTCAGCGGCGGGTTCCGGTTTACGGTCAAGGCCGAACCAGCTGCGCCAGCCGCCGCCCTCGCCTTCGGCACCGCCCTGCGCGTCCGGCACGGCGGCCGGTGCACATGGCTCGTAGGCAGGCGCATAGCCCACCACGAACGGGAAGCGGCGTGCGCCCGGGCAGCCTTCATCGGTGCTGTTGGTACCGGTCGCCGCAACCGGCTGCCAGTCGAGGCCCTTGTTGCTGACCTTCAGCGGCGCCGTCGGCAGACGCTGGAAGATGCCCGACCACACCCGCATCGCGCCGGTGGCGCCATACAGGCCGGCCTGTTCGTTCTGGTCGTTGCCCATCCAGATCACCGCCAGGTGGTCGCCGGTGTAACCGGCATACCAGCTGTCGCGGCCATCGTTGGTGGTGCCGGTCTTGCCGGCCGGCTGCAGGCGACCCAGGCCATCGGCATTCAAGCGCTGCGCGGTACCGCTGGCCACCACCTGCTGCAGGCCGATGCTGATCAGGTTGGCGGCAATGGAGTCGCCCTCCTGTGCCGGTGCAGGCGTCTTGTCGTAGCGCTTGAGCAGCTTGCCCTGCGGATCGAGAACGCCACGCACCGCGTGCAGCGGCTGGATTTCGCCGCCCGATGCCAGGAACTGGTACAGCTGCGCCATCGCGTACGGGCTCTGGTCGGTCGAGCCGAGGATCACCGCCGGATTTGCCTCGGCCTTGATGCCGGCCAGCACGTGGATCAGCTGGGTCACCCGTTCCGGGCCGACCTGCATGCCCACGCGTACCGTGGCCTGGTTGTAGGAATGAGCCAGCGCATCGATCAGGCGCACGGTGCCATGGCTGCGGTTGTCCGCATTGCCGGGATTCCAGTTACGGCCGCGGCTGAGCTGCACGGTCACCGGTGAATCGTCGACCCAGCTGGCCAGCGAGTAGCGGTCCGGCTGCGCGAGTGCGAGCAGGTACACGAACGGCTTGAGCAGCGAGCCGACCGGGCGCTGCGCCTCGATGGCGCGGTTGAAGCCGACCTCGGATACTTCGCGGCTGCCGATCACCGCCACCACGTCACCGTTGTGCACGTCGGTCATCACCAGGCCGGCCTGCAGCTCGGGGCGACGCTTGCTTTCCAGCGACTTGATGGTGCGCGTGACCGCGCCTTCGGCATAGGCCTGCGCGGACGGCGACATGCCACTCATCACGCTCAGGCCGGCGCCCTGCAACGCAGATTCCGGATAGTCGTGGCCAAGCTGGCGACGCACCAGGTCGACGTAGGCCGGGAAGCGGTTGGCTGCCACCAGGCCCGGGGTCTTGGGCACGCCCAGCGGCGCCTTCAACGCACGCTGGTACTCGGCATCATCGATCAGGGTCGCCTCGTGCAGTTTGCCCAGCACGAAGTTGCGACGGTCCAGCGCACGCTCGGGATTGCGCCGCGGGTCGTAGTACGACGGCCCCTTGACCAGGCCGATCAACAGCGCGATCTGCTCGGTTTCCAGCGAGGAGAGATCACGGCCGAACCAGAACTCGGCGCCAGAGGACATGCCGTGGATCGCCTGGCTGCCGCGCTGGCCCAGATACACCTGGTTGAGGTACGCCTCGAAGATGGTGCGCTTGTCATAGCGCGCTTCCATGATCAACGCGTACAGCACTTCGTTGAATTTGCGGGTGACGGTCTGTTCCTTGCCGATGCCGAGCAGGCCACTGCGGGCCAGCTGCTGGGTCAGGGTGGAAGCGCCCTGCCGGCTCTGCCCACCGGAGCGGACCGTCACCCAGACCGCGCGCGCGATGCCGGACAGATCGATGCCGTGATGGCGGTTGAAGTCCTTGTCCTCGACCGCCTGCAGGCCAGTGACCAGCAGGTCCGGGGCCTCGTTCATGCGGATCAGGCGGCGCTCTTCCTGCTTCTGTCCATACAGCGTGGCGATGCGTGCAGGATCCATGCGGGCCGCCTTCAGCGCCTTGCGGCTGTCGGCGTCGCGCAGCGAGGCGATGCTGCCACCGGACAGCGACAGCTCGACCCGACGCGGTGCGACCTGGCCATCGACGTCGTTGTAGCCGCGGCTGGAGATGACGAAGCGCCCGCCCTGCACCGCATAGGTTGCCGGTTCTTTGCCCTGGCCATCATCGCGATAGGCCGAGGCGGCCAGTTCGGTCTTCAGGGTCGCCGCATCCATCGCCTTGCCGGGCAACAGCACCAGCGGGCGTGCATAGACGCGCGTCGGGATCTGCCAGCGCAGTTCACCGAAGCGCTGCGTCACCTGTTGGTTCAGGTACAGCGTATAGGGGATCAGGAAACCCAATCCCAACGCGACCGCCGCCATGCTCCAGGTGATCAGCCGGCGCCGCCAGAGCGGACCGGTGTCCTGCTGGTCGTCGTCGTCGAAATCGTCGATATCGTCTGAATCGTAGCGTCGGGGCACGGGAATGCGACAATGTAGGGTCTGGCGAGTCTACCCCAGCCGCTGCGGCAGGCGAATTCTCCCGGCCCCCCTGCTTAAGCTGGAGTTGCAACCGGATGGCGATGTCCCTGGCCGAAATCCGCTACCTGATCAATCGCCTGACCGGGCTGGCCCGCCGCAGCCTGGCCAGCCTGCGTACCCGCGGCTGGCGGGCCACCTGGCAGCGGATCCGGGTGCACACCCAGCGCGCCGTTCCAGCACCGCGCAAACCGCTGTACCTGCCACCGGCACAGCCGTTCGCTCCCTTCGCGGTGCCCACCAGCGATACGCCGGAAGTAAGCATCGTCATTCCGGTCTACAACCACGTCGACCATACCCTGGCCTGCCTGCGCGCCCTTGCCGCGCACCCGCCGTCGGTGGCCTGCGAGATCCTGGTGGTGGACGACGGCAGCAGCGACGCAACGGTGCAGTGGATGCCGCAGATCAGCGGCCTGCGTTACGAAGTGCGCGAGCGCAACGGTGGCTTCATCGAGGCCTGCAACGACGGCGTGTCGCGCACGCGCGGCCGCTACGTGGTGCTGCTCAACAACGATACGGTGCCGCAGCCGGGCTGGCTGGAGGCATTGCTTGACACCTTTGCGACCGTCGCCGATGCCGGCCTGGTCGGCAGCCAGCTGCTGTATCCCGACGGCCGCCTGCAGGAATCGGGCGGGGTGATCTTCGGCGATGGCAGTGGCTGGAGCTACGGCCGTTTCGAAGCGGCCGATGACCCCCGCTTCGCCAGCCTGCGTGACGTCGATTACTGCTCCGGCGCCGCGCTGATGCTGCCCCGTGCACTGTGGCAGCAACTGGGCGGCTTCGACACCCGCTACAAGCCGGCCTACTACGAAGACACCGACCTGGCGTTCCGCGTGCGTGCGCAGGGGCTGCGGGTGCTGGTGCAGCCGGCCAGCCGGGTGATCCACGATGAAGGCACCAGCAACGGCACCGATACCGGCAGCGGCGTGAAGGCTTACCAGGTACGCAACCAAGGTGTTTTCGCAGCCCGATGGGCCGCTGAACTGGCCTCTCATCCCAAGGTGGGGGAAGTGCCCTCGCCTGCGCTGCTGCTGCGCGGCCGGCGCCAGGTGCTGATCCTGGATGAGGAAGTGCCGCGCCCGGAACGCGACTCCGGCTCGCTGCGGCAGGTCAACCTGATCCGCCTGCTGCTGCAGGGCGGCGCCCACGTGGTGTTCGTGCCCACCCGGCGCGAACACGGCGGCGTGGCGACCGAAGCCCTGCAGCGGATGGGCGTGGAAGTCTGGTACACGCCCTTCCTGGACGGTGTCGCAGGCTGGCTGCGCCGCCATGGCACCCGCTTCAACGTGGTGATGATGGTGCGCCACCACGTCGCCAACGAATGCCTGCCGCTGCTTGAGCGCTACGCGCCGCAGGCCCGCACCGTGTTCGACACCGTCGACCTGCACTACCTGCGCGAACGCCGTGGCGCGGAAGTGGCGGGCGATGCCGGCCTGCTGCGCAACGCCGAACGCACCCGCGCCAGCGAACTGGCAGTGATGGACCAGTGCGACATCACCGTGCTGGTCAGCGCTGCCGAGCGCGAACAGCTGCAGGCCGATGCACCCCAGGTGCGGGTGGAGCTGATCTCCAACCTGCATGAAGTTGCCGGCGCGGGCGCACCGTTCGCGCAGCGCCACGACCTGGTGTTCGTCGGCGGTTTCCGCCACCCGCCGAACCTGGATGCGATGGAGTGGTTCATCGGCGACGTGTTCCCGCACATCCGCGCGGCGCTGCCGCAGGTGCGCCTGCATTGCATCGGTGCAGGCGCACCGGAGACGCTGCTTGCCCTGGCTGCTACCCAGCCGGGTGTAGTGATGCATGGCTTCGTCGAAGACATCGTTCCGTACATGGACGGTGCCCGCATCGCCATCGCGCCGCTGCGTTTCGGCGCCGGCGTGAAGGGCAAGATCAACCTGAGCATGGCCCATGGCCAGCCCGTGGTCGGCACCACCTGCGCGGTGGAAGGCATGCACCTGCGTGCCGGCCAGGATGTGCTGGTGGCCGACGATGCAGCGGGCTTTGCCGAGGCGGTGGTCCGCCTGTACCAGGACCCTGTGCTCTGGCAGCAGCTGGCCGCCGCTGGCCTGGCCAACGTGGCCGAGCACTTCTCGCTGGATGCCGCATCGGCAACCGTGCAGCGGGTGTTCTTCGACTAGTCGATATGACCGCCTGCGTGCCGCAGTCGGTCCTCGAACGCGGCAAGCTCGGCCAGATCCGGCTGCAGCCGCCGCACCTGCTCCACGGCCGAGGCCGCGAATTCCACATCCCCGCGGCCCAGCCGTTCGCTGCCGATCGCCAGCCAGCGCTGGGCAAGACGGGAACGCGCATCGGGCAATCCTGCGGCGGTCGGCGCCAGCGTCTGCCACGCCTGCAGGCAGGCGCCGGCGGCCTGCACCCGGTTCTGTCGCAGGTTGTCATCGAAGCAGGACCTGCTGGCGGGCAGCAGGCGCGCTGCCGCCGCCTTGACCCGGCTGTCGCGCGGCGCCAGTGCCTGCGCTTCGCGCAACGCATCGAAGGCGCTGTGACCGGGGGGGCTGATCCACTGCCCGGCACGCTCGGCACGATCGATCTGGCGCAACCGATCACGCAGCTGGCGCTCACGCTGGACAGCGCTGATGCCCGGCTGCTGCAACGACTGGCGTGCCTGTCGCGCACGCTGCAGGCGCTGTGCCAGCTGCTGCTGTGCCGCCTGCGAGGCGCCCAGCCCCGTCGCGAGCGCAGCGTCCTTGTCGGCCGCCTCGAACTGGAAGTCGTCGGCCCGCTTCTGGCTGCGCGCCAGCAGTGCCTGCACGGTCTGCTCGCGCCCACGCAGTGCAGTGGGATCATCGGCGGTGACCGCCAGCACGGCCTGGAAACTGTCGGCAGCCGTCTCGAGCTGCTGTCGTTTGAGCGCACGCTGACCTTGCTGCAGCCGCTGGTCGACGGCCTGGGCCAGCGCTTCCTGGCTGGCAGGAAGTTCGGAATGACCTGCATCGAACTGGCGTGCGCGCTGCAGGATCGCAGCCGCCGTGGCCAGTTCGCCGCGCGCGGCCTGTGCACGCGCCTGCTGCAGCAGATCGCTCAATGCGTCCTCGCGACCTTCCAGCGCAGGCAGATTGTCCGGCTGCAGCGCCAGCACACGCTGGAACAACGGCAGCGCGCTGCTGTCGCCGTCGTCCAGCCGCCCGGCTGCAAAGGCATTGCGGGCCTGCGCAAGCAGCGCGCCGATGCCAGCGCCGGCACGACGACGCGCCTGCAGTTGCTGCGCCACCGCGTCTGCCTCGGCACGCGGCACCTGCAGCTCACGCGCCAACGCCAGCGCCTGCGCACTACCGTCCAGGTCGCCCGCCTGCAGTCGCTCACGCGACTGCTGCAACGCTGCCGCGCCGGTGCGGGCCAGTCCCTGCCGCGCCTGCGGGCGGTCGCCATCCAACGCCAGCACCGCCTGGTAGCGTTCGCGCGCGCCGCTGCCGTCGGCCGCAGTCAGGCGCCCGTCGGCCAGCGCGCGATCGCCCTCGGCCAGCAGTTGCTCTATCTGTGGCTCATCCCAGAACCAGTCGGCCAGCGGCTTGCGCACCAGCACCAGCAGCACGAACACGGCTGCAGCCGCCAGCAGCGCCCAACGCCATACCCGGCGTGCATGGCGCGCCTGCAGCCACCACCAGCGGCTTTCACGGCGAACGCGATCGAGCGCCGGATGTGCGGCGCCGTGTGAGCGATGCGGGGGCTCGCGTTCCATGCGTGCAGGGTAGCCGGGGCAGCGTGAAGCTCAGCCCAGACGACGCGCCTCACTGACGCCCGGCAGCGCATCGAGCTTGCCCAGCAGATTAGACAACTGGCCGTAGTCGCTGACCTTCAGCCGCAGGCGCAGATGCGCGCGGCCGCTGTTGCGGACGTTGTCGCTGTGGATGTCCAACACGTAGGCGTCTTCCTGTGCGATCAGGTTGGTGATGTCCTTCAGCAGCCAGCGGCGGTCAACTGCCTCGACCACCACATCCACTTCATAGCCGCCGCCGGCCTGGCCCCATTCCACCGGCAGGATCCGCTGCGGGCTGGTCGCAGCCAGCCGCGCCAGTGCGACGCAGTCTGCACGATGCACCGTGACACCCCGGCTACGGGTCAGGTAGCCGACAATCGGTTCACCGGCCACCGGCTGGCAGCAGCGCGCCAGCTGCACCAGCAGGTTGCCCACGCCCTGCACGGTGAACTTGGACTTGCCCAGGTTCTCGCGGCGCGCGGTCGGCCGCGGCAATGCCGCCGTCGGCGCCGGCTGGCTGGCCGCACGCTCGGCTTCCAGCAGCGAACGGCTGACCTGGTTGGGGCCGGTATCGCCCAGCGCGACCTGGATGTACAGGTCGTCGACACTGTCGGCATGGAACTTCTTCGCCGCCGCGGACAGGTCCGAATGCTGCAGGCCCAGCCGCTTCAGTTCGCGCTCCAGCAGTTCGCGCCCTGCCTGCACGTTGCGCGCACGGTCCAGCTTGTGGAACCAGCTGCGTACCTTCTCGCGCGAGCGGTTGCTGGCCAGGAAGCCGTTGGCCGGCATCAGCCAGTCGCGGCGCGGGTCGGCCTCCTTGCCGGTCAGGATCTCGACCCGGTCCCCACTGCGTAGGCGATAGGTCAACGGCACGATGCGGCCGTTGACCTTGGCCCCACGGCAGCGGTGCCCGACCATGGTGTGCACCTGGTAGGCAAAATCCAGCGGTGTGGCACCTTGCGGCAGGTCCAGCACCTCGTCCTTCGGGGTCAACGCGTAGACCCGGTCTTCGGTCAGCTCGGCATCGAGCGCGCCGGCCAGTTCATTGCCCTGCCCGTCCTGTGCCTGCTCCAGCAGCTGCCGCATCCAGGTGATCTTGCGATCGAACGACTTCTCCGCGCCCTTGCCGCCTTCCTTGTACTTCCAGTGCGCGGCCACGCCCAGCTCGGCCTGCGCGTGCATGTCGTGGGTGCGGATCTGCACTTCGATGGTGCGCCCTTCCGGGCCGACCACCGCCGTGTGCAGCGAGCGGTAATCGTTGGCCTTGGGGCGGGCGATGTAATCGTCGAACTCGCTCGGCACCGGCGCCCACAGCGCATGCACCACGCCGAGCGCGGCGTAGCAGGCGGCCACGTCGTCGACCATCACCCGTACCGCACGGATGTCATACAGCTGGTCGAAGGCCAGGCGCTTCTTCTGCATCTTCCGCCAGATGCTGTAGATGTGCTTGGGCCGGCCGCTGACCTCCGCACGGATGCCCTGCACGCCCAGTTCGCGCGACAGCACCTTCTTCACGTTCTCGACGTAGCGTTCGCGGGCGATGCGCGTTTCGTCGACCTCGCGCGCGATGCGCCGGTAGGTGTCCGGTTCCAGATGGCGGAACGCCAGGTCTTCCAGTTCCCATTTCAACTGCCAGATGCCCAGCCGGTTGGCCAGCGGCGCATGGATGTCGCGGGTCAACTGGGCCAGCGCGCGGCGCTGCTCCTCATCAAGCTTGTCGGCCGCGCGCATGCGCGCCAGCTGCCGGGCCAGCAGGATCGGCACCACCCGCAGGTCGCGGATGATGGCCAGCAGCAACCGGCGCAGGCCTTCGCTGTTGCGGCCCGCCTCGCGTCCGGCGTGCAGGGCCCACACCGGATCGGCCGCATCCTGTCCATCGAGCAGGCCGATCACCGCCGCTTTGTGGCTGCCCAGCGGCAGTGCGTCGAGGTGGACGCGCAGGCCCGGCAGATCGAACAGCAGGGCTGCCACCACGGCGCCCTCGTCTGCCGAGAGCATTGCCAGCGCATCCAGGGTATCGCCCAGCACCGACCAGCTGGCACGCATCTGTGGGTCGCAGTCCGGCGATTCCCAATGCCCGCGCAGGGCCTGGCGCAGCGGAGCCGGCAGCACGGCTGCCGAGGGACGGTTCAACAAGGCATCCAGGCCGGGGACGGAAGCGCGGTTCACAGCATCGAGCAGGCAAGACAGAAGCCCCTACACTAGCGCCGCAGCCGTTCAGGAACAATCGCCGCGGCCACCATCGCCGGGAATGTGGACATGCCGCTACACTCGCCGACATCCACCGGAGAGTTCCGCCATGCCTTCGATCACCCTGCCTTTCCGCCCGCGCCTGCTGGCCTGTGCCGCCCTGCTGCTGTCCCTGTCGGCGCCCGCCCTGGCCCAGCGCGTGGTGCAGGGTGACCTGCAGCAGCAGATGTCAGCAGCCGAATTCAAGGCCGCTGGCCTGGACAAGCTCAATGCCGCCGAGCTGGCGACGCTGAACCGCTGGCTGCAGGGCAAGGTTGAAGCCGCTACCACCGAAGCCGTCGCTGCGGTGCGCGAAGAAGCGCGTGAGGAAGGCCGCCAGGAAGTGATCGTGAAGAACCGCGGCTTCTTCGACTTCGGCAGCAACGAGCCGATCAGCGGTGTGCTGCAGGGCGAGTTCCGCGGTTTCGGCAAGGGCCGGATCTACGTGCTGGACAATGGCCAGCAGTGGGAACAGACCGATGCCACCTCGGTTTCCGGCGTGCGCAAGCAATCGCCGAAGGTCAGCATCAGCCCCGGGGTGATGGGCGTGTGGTACCTGAAGGTCGAAGGCGTGAACACCCAGCCCAAGGTGCGCCGCACCAAGTAACGGCGCCATCGGCCGCTACCGCCGAGACCGGCAGTAGATCCACGCCATGCGTGGAAGGCATTGCGCGTGACCCCACCGGCGAGCACCCGGCGGGGTCACGCGAAGGGTTACGACGCCTGCCGCAGTGCGCTCACCCGCTGCGCCAGCTTCTTCGCCGAAATACCGGTACGTGCGCCCAGCTCCTGCGCGAACAACGACACCCTCAGCTCTTCCAGGTCCCAGCGCAATGCCTGCCACTGCGGGCGTTCGCGCAGGCCCTGCTGCTCGCCCACCTGCAACGCCTCCAGGAATGGATGCAGTTCCAGCATGCGCGCCTGGTCGCGTGGCGGATCGCGCTTGGCACGTTCGGTGCGCAGGATCATCGCTTTCAGGTAGCGCGGGTACTGCGCCAGGGCATCGGCCGGCGTGTCACGCAGGAAACCCGGATGGATCAGCCCAGCCAGCTGCGCTTCCATGTCATCCAGATTGCCGCGCGCCCAGCCCATCAACGGCGCCTCCAGCATCGGCTTCAACTCGGCCACCAGGGCAAGGATCGACTCGGCCAGCTTCAACCGCTGCATGGCCTCGCCGAACAGCGCTTTTGCCGCATGTTCGCGACGCTGCTCGAATGCCGCCGCATCGCGGATATCGCCCAGACCATCAGCCAGCACGGCATTCAGCGCCGCGTCGACCAGATCGCCACGCAGGCGTTCCTGGGTTTCGATCGAGGCGTACAACAGTCCGGTTTTCGGCGCGACCGGCAACTGCTTGCGTGCCTGCTTGATCTTCTCGCCCAGGCCGATCTCCAGCAGCCGGCGCACGCCGAGCGGGTGTAATTCCTCGGCCTGTTGGCGATCGGCGTAGATACGCAGTGCGACGCTGTCCCCTTCATCCTTCAGCGCGGGATAGGCCGGCACGCCGGCTTCACCCGGTACCTGCAGCGGAATCGGTGTGGCCGGGAAGGTGCGCAGGCCGTCGGCCGCCATCTCGCGCCCGGCACGTGCGGCGAATGCATCGCCGGCACGGCCGCCGAACTTCGCACGCAGCGCATCCAGGTCGCGCGATGTTGCCAGCACCTTGCCCTGCTCGTCGCGCAGGCGCAGGTTCATGTGCAGGTGCGGCTCGATTGAACCGGGCTCGAAATCGATCGCGGCCACGCTTGCCCCGGTTGCCCGTGACAGGAAGCGCGCCAGCTCGCCGGTGATCGCATCGGCGCTGGGCTGCGGGAAGGCCTCGTAGAACGCACGCGCGAAATCCGGCGCCGGCACGTAGTTGCGCCGCATGGCCTTGGGCAGGCTGCGGATCAATGCCGCCGCCTTGTCGGCAACGAAACCGGGCGCGAGCCATCCCAACTGCACCGCATCCAGAGCGTTGAGCAGGTGCAACGGAACGTCCAGGGTCACGCCGTCATCCTCGGCGCCCGGCTCGAAACGGTAGTGCAGCGGCAACCGTGCCTGGCCCAGGGCCAGGTACTTCGGGTAGCGCTCCTGCTCGCTGCCTTCGCCCGGCAGCAGATCCAGCAGCGACCAGTGCAGGCCCTTCCGCTGTTCCGGCGGCAACGCTTTCCACCACGCATCCAGCGCGGAGGCGGAATGAATCTGCGGCGGCACCCGGTCCAGGTACCAGCGTGCCTGCCAGTCTTCGTCGGCGACGATGCCGGCGCGGCGCAGCTTGGCTTCTTCCTCGCGCGCCTGCTCCAGCACCTTCTGGTTGTCGGCCACGAAGCTGGCACGGGTGTTGATTTCACCGGTCACCAGCGCCTGGCGCACGAAGATGTCGTGCGCTTCGCCGGCATTGATACGGCCGTAGTGCACCGGCTTCTTCGGTGCCAGCACCAGCCCGAACAGACTGATCTGTTCGGAGGCCAGCACCTGGCCCTGCGCACGCGACCAGTGCGAATCGAAATGCTTGCGCAGCAGCAGGTGCGGTAGTTCGGCAATCACCCAGTCCGGCTCGATTGCCGCCAGGGTCATGCCCCACACCTTCTGCGTATCCAGCAGGTTGGCTGCCAGCAGCCACGGCGGCGGCCGCTTGGACAGCGTCGAGCCGGGGAACGGCAGGAAACGGCGCTGGCGCGGCGCCTGGAAATCGCCCTTTTCGCTGCGATGGCCGATCTGCGTGGGCAGGCCCGCCACCAGCGCCCGATGCAGGGTCTGGTAGGCATTGGCGCGCGCGCGCTCGCTGTAGCCGCCGCCCTCCGGAGCCTGATCTTTCTGTGCGCGCGCAGCAACCGGTGCCGGCGTTGCTTCGGCCTTGCCCTCGCGGGCCAAGCGCGCGGCACGATGCAGCTGGCCACGGGTTGCCTTCACTGCAGTGGCGTCATCGCGTGCGACTGGCGGGGCACTGCTGCCAGCCAGCAGCGGCGCCATCGATGTCTCGTTGGCTTCTTCCTTCCAGCCCAGCTCCTCGCACAACAGGCGCAGCTGCCGATGCAGCTCGCGCCATTCACGCATGCGCAGGAACCCAAGGAAGTGGCGGCCGCACCAGTCGCGCAGCTTGGACTGGGTCAGGTCTTCATGGGCCTGCCGGTAGGCATCCCACAGGCGCAGCACACCGACGAACTCGGAGCGGCCGTCAGCGAACTGCGCATGTGCGTTGTCAGCGGCGCCACGCGCTTCGGGCGGGCGCTCGCGCGGGTCCTGGATGCCCAGGAACGAGGCGATCACCAGCATCGGCCGCAGACAACCGGCCGCCTGCGCGGCAACCAGCATGCGTGCCAGCTTCACGTCCACCGGCAGGCGCGCCATCTGCTTGCCGATCGCGGTCAGATGGCGCTCGCTGTCGATCGCCCCCAGCTCGGTCAGATGCTGCCAACCGTCAGCGACGGCCCGCTCATCCGGCGCCTCAAGGAACGGGAAGTCCTCGATGCGGCCCAGGCCGAGCTGCAGCATGCGCAGGATCACCCCGGCCAGGCTGGAGCGACGGATTTCCGGATCGGTGAACTCCGGCCGCGCCTGGAAATCGGCCTCGGCATAAAGGCGATAGCAGATGCCCTCGGCCACGCGGCCACAGCGGCCCTTGCGCTGGTTGGCGCTGGCCTGCGAGATCGGCTCGATATGCAGGCGGTCAAGCTTGTTGCGCGGGCTGTAACGCTTGACGCGGGCGAAACCGGGGTCGACCACGTAGCGGATGCGCGGCACCGTCAGCGAGGTCTCGGCCACGTTGGTGGCCAGCACGATGCGCCGGTTTGGACCCGGGTTGAACACCCGGTCCTGGTCCTGGTTGGACAGCCGCGCGTACAGCGGCAGCACCTCGGTGTTGCGGTATTTGCGCCGTTCCAGCGACTGGTGCGCATCGCGGATCTCGCGCTCGCCCGGCAGGAAGATCAGCACGTCACCGCGCGAATCCAGGCGGGTGATTTCATCGATGGCCGAGACAATGGCATCGTTGACCGTGCGCTCGCCCTGCTCTTCGCCCTCGCCTTCCAGCGCGCGATAGCGCACCTCCACCGGATAGGTGCGGCCTTCGACACTGATCACCGGCGCGTTGTCGAAATGCTGGGCGAAACGCTCGGTGTCGATGGTCGCCGACGTGACGATCAGCTTCAGGTCCGGGCGCTTGCGCAGCAGCTGCTTGAGATAGCCCAGCAGGAAGTCGATGTTGAGGCTGCGTTCGTGCGCTTCGTCGACGATGATCGTGTCGTAGTTCGACAGCCAGCGGTCGCTGGCGATTTCGGCCAGCAGGATGCCGTCGGTCATGAACTTGATGCGTGTGTCTTCGCCGACCTTGTCATTGAAGCGCACCTGGTAGCCCACCAGCTGGCCCAGCTCGCTGTGCAGTTCCTGCGCGACGCGACTGGCCACCGCACGCGCGGCGATCCGTCGCGGCTGAGTGCAGCCGATCATGCCCGCCTGGCCACGGCCGGCGGCCAGGCACAGTTTCGGCAGCTGCGTGGTCTTGCCCGAGCCGGTTTCACCGGCGATCACCACCACCTGGTGGTCGCGGATCAGCTGGGTGATGGTCTCGGCTTCACGCGCAATCGGCAGCTGAGGGTCCAGAGTAATGGCCGGCTGTTGTTGCGCCCGCGCCTGCCGGCGCTGCACCGAAACCTGCAAGGCCTGCTCGAAACTGGCGGCCAGCGCCGCATCCTGTGGCTTGGCCTGGCAACGCGAGAGCATTCCCAGCAATCGTCCACGGTCGCGGCTCATTGCGCCGTCGATGGCGGCACGCTGTTGGCGCTGGCGGGACTGCGGCATTTTGTCGATAGCGTTCATCAATCGGTTCGTTTAAAACTTTGAATGCGACCAGTCATCAAGACTGATTTATTGTGAAGGCCAACGATTCCACAAGGAGGAACCCCATGGCGAAGACCAAGAGCACGACCAAGCCCAAGACCGGCAAGCAGAAGCTTGCGGCTTCCGCGCCGTCGGCCCCCAACATCGATATCGGGATCACCCAGGGCGACCGCAAGAAGATCGCCGACGGTTTGGCGCGGTTCCAGGCCGATGCGTTCACGCTCTACCTGAAGACCCACAACTTCCATTGGAATGTCACCGGGTCGATGTTCAACTCGCTGCACACCATGTTCGAGACGCAGTACACCGAGCAGTGGGCGGCACTGGACGATGTGGCCGAGCGCATCCGCGCACTGGGCTTCAATGCCCCGGGCTCCTACCGGGAATTTGCTGCACTGACCTCGATCGTCGAGGAGCCGGGCCTGACCGACAGTGCGGACTGGCGTGAAATGGTACGCCAGTTGGTGGTCGCCAACGAAGCGGTATGCCGTACGGCACGTGAAGTGCTGGATGTGGCCTCCAAGGGCGACGATGCCCCGACCGAGGATCTGATGACCCAGCGCCTGCAGACCCACGAGAAGTACGCGTGGATGCTGCGCTCCCTGCTCCAGTAAGCGTTTGGGGTTTCCGGCAGGGCTGCGCCCTGCACCCGCAGAGGCAACTGCAACGGCAACGGCCGAAGCAAAAGCTGGTTTCCTGTGGGTTGGCGGGGTGGGGCCGGTGGCAGGGGACGCCGTAAACCCGTCCTTGGGGGCTTGGCCGCGGCATCCATGCCGCGGACACCC
>NZ_JBSPUD010000038.1:0-22084 GCF_056861525.1 Stenotrophomonas sp. 82F1 | reverse complement strand
GGTGGCGAGTTCAAGGATTACTCCGCGATCGACGCCGCGCCGGAAGAAAAGGCACGTGGCATCACGATCTCGACCGCGCACGTCGAATACGAATCCACCGTTCGTCACTACGCCCACGTCGATTGCCCGGGCCATGCTGACTACGTCAAGAACATGATCACCGGTGCTGCCCAGATGGACGGCGCGATCCTGGTGTGCTCGGCCGCTGACGGCCCGATGCCGCAGACCCGCGAGCACATCCTGCTGTCGCGTCAGGTCGGCGTGCCGTACATCGTCGTGTTCCTGAACAAGGCCGACATGGTTGACGATGCCGAGCTGCTGGAACTGGTCGAAATGGAAGTCCGCGAGCTGCTGAGCAAGTACGACTTCCCGGGCGACGACACCCCGATCATCTCGGGTTCGGCCCGTCTGGCGCTGGAAGGCGACCAGAGCGACATCGGCGTGCCGGCCGTCATCAAGCTGGTCGAGGCGCTGGACACCTGGATCCCGACCCCGGAGCGTGACGTCGACAAGGCATTCCTGATGCCGGTCGAAGACGTGTTCTCGATCTCGGGCCGCGGCACCGTGGTCACCGGTCGTATCGAGCGCGGCGTGATCAAGGTCGGCGAAGAAATCGAAATCGTCGGCATCCGTCCGGTGCAGAAGACCACCGTGACCGGCGTGGAAATGTTCCGCAAGCTGCTGGACCAGGGTCAGGCAGGCGACAACGCCGGTCTGCTGCTGCGCGGCACCAAGCGTGACGACGTCGAGCGTGGCCAGGTTCTGGCCAAGCCGGGTTCGATCAAGCCGCACACCAAGTTCGACGCCGAAGTCTACGTTCTGTCGAAGGACGAGGGCGGCCGTCACACCCCGTTCTTCAAGGGCTACCGTCCGCAGTTCTACTTCCGTACCACCGACATCACCGGTGCGGTCGAGCTGCCGGAAGGCGTCGAGATGGTGATGCCGGGCGACAACATCAAGATGGTTGTCACCCTGATCAACCCGGTCGCCATGGACGCCGGCCTGCGCTTCGCAATCCGCGAAGGTGGCCGTACCGTCG
Organism: Stenotrophomonas sp. 82F1; assembly: GCF_056861525.1. Lineage (NCBI taxonomy): Bacteria > Pseudomonadati > Pseudomonadota > Gammaproteobacteria > Lysobacterales > Lysobacteraceae > Stenotrophomonas > Stenotrophomonas sp. 82F1. The sequence goes on along the minus strand of NZ_JBSPUD010000038.1, from coordinate 21,045 downwards.
GTGCTGGCGTGGTTGCCACCATCCTCGAGTAATCTGCTAGACTCTGCGCCCCGATGTTGCCTGGGTAGGGCATCGGGGCGTATCAAACGGGAAAGTAGGCACAGGATGTGCCTTGTGTTCCCCGGACCAGGAAGGGTCAATGCCATTCAGGCGGCGTCAACAGGAGACTGTTGACAGCTGCCTTGCGTGCCATTATGCTTCTCCGTCTGGGCAGGCCAGTTTCATGGGTCTGCCTATGCATTTGGGGTCTACGGATTGACCTTGTCGGCCTGCGGGAATGCGGGCCGTCTGTATTCAGGGATTTCATGGGGCAAAGCAACCCAGAGGCTTTGTCTGTCGCTCTTTTATCGAAGGAACCTACCGCCATGGCGGACCAAAAGATCCGGATCCGGCTGAAAGCGTTCGATCATCGTCTGATCGACCGTTCGGCCAGCGAGATCGTTGAGACGGCGAAGCGGACCGGCGCGCAAGTGCGTGGCCCGATCCCGCTGCCGACCAAGATCGAGCGTTACACCATCCTCGTCTCCCCGCACGTCGACAAGGACGCGCGTGACCAGTACGAGACCCGCACGCACAAGCGCGTGCTCGATATCGTTGACCCGAATGACAAGACCGTGGACGCGCTGATGAAGCTCGAACTGGCTGCCGGCGTCGACGTTCAGATCAAGTTGACCTGAGGACTACGACCATGACGAAGAAATATTCGTTGGGCTTCGTGGGCCGCAAGGCTGGCATGAGCCGCGTGTTCACCGAAGATGGCCGTTCCATCCCGGTGACCCTGATCGAAGCAACCCCCAACCGCATCGCGCAGATCAAGACCGTCGAAGCTGACGGCTACAGCGCCGTGCAGGTGACCGTCGGCGCGCGTCGCGCTGCCCTGGTCAACAAGCCGGAAGCCGGCCACTTCGCCAAGGCGAAGGTGGAAGCGGGTCGTGGCCTGTGGGAATTCCGCGTTGAAGACGCCCAGCTCGGCGATTTCGCCGTTGGCGGCGAAGTCAAGGCGGACATCTTTGAAGTCGGCCAGATCGTCGACGTCCAGGGTGTCACCAAGGGTAAGGGCTTCCAGGGCACCATCAAGCGCTACAACTTCCGCATGGGTGACGCTACCCACGGCAACTCGCTGTCGCATCGCGCGCCGGGTTCGCTGGGTCAGCGCCAGACGCCCGGCCGCGTGTTCCCGGGCAAGAAGATGTCCGGTCACATGGGTTCGGTGCAGCAGAGCACCCAGAACCTGGAAGTTGTCAAGGTCGACGTCGAGCGCGGTCTGATCGCAGTTCGCGGCGCCGTTCCGGGCGCGGCGGGTGGCGACGTGATCGTCCGTCCGGCGAGCAAGGCATAAGGAGAGATGACGATGGAACTCGTTATCACGGGTAGCAATAACAAGGTCTCGGTCTCCGACGCCGTGTTCGGTCGCGATTTCAGCGAAGATCTGGTTCACCAGGTCGTCGTTGCTTACCGCAACGCCGGTCGCGCCGGCACCAAGGCGCAGAAGACTCGCTCCGAAGTGGCAGGTACCACCAAGAAGTCGAAGAAGCAGAAGGGCGGCGGCGCGCGTCATGGCGCACTGACGGCTCCGATCTTCGTCGGCGGCGGTGTCACCTTCGCGGCAAAGCCGCGCAGCTTCGAGCAGAAGGTCAATCGTAAGCAGTACCGTGCCGCCATGTGCGCGATCCTGTCCGAGCTGAACCGTCAGGGCCGTCTGACCATCGTGGAGTCCTTCGATGTCGAAGCGACCAACACGAAGGCTCTGATCGCCAAGCTGGCCGGCCTGGAAGTGGGCAAGCGCCCGCTGATCGTCACTGAAGAAGCCTCCGAGCACCTGTACCTGTCGGCGCGCAACATTCCCTACGTGGAAGTGCGTGACGTCCAGGGCCTGGATCCGGTGTCGCTGGTCGGTGCCGACACGGTCGTCATCACCGCTGACGCGGTCAAGAAGGTCGAGGAGTGGCTGGCATGAACAGCAACGAAAAAATCTTCAGCGTGCTGCTCGCCCCGCGTGTCTCCGAAAAGACCGCGCGCCTGCAGGAACTCTCCAATCAGTACGTCTTCGAAATTTCGAACGAAGCCACCAAGGCCGATGTAAAGGCCGCGGTTGAGCAGCTGTTCGACGTCAAGGTCGAAGCAGTCAACGTGGTCAACGTCAAGGGCAAGAACAAGTCCTTCCGTAACCGTGCTGGCCGCCGCGGCGATTGGCGCAAGGCGTACGTTCGCCTGGCCGACGGCCAGTCGATCGATGTAACGGCCAAGGCCTGAGGTACATCCCATGCCATTGATGAAATTCAAGCCCACTTCTCCCGGCCGCCGTTCGGCCGTGCGCGTGGTTACTCCCGACCTGTACAAGGGCGCTCCGCATGCCCCGCTGGTCGAGTCGCAGAGCCGTTCGGGTGGTCGCAACCACCACGGCCGCATCACCGTGCGTCACGTCGGTGGTGGCCACAAGCAGCACTACCGCCTGATTGACTTCAAGCGCAACAAGCTGGGCATCCCGGCGCGCGTGGAACGCATCGAATACGATCCGAACCGCACCGCCCACATCGCCCTGCTGTGCTACGTCGACGGCGAGCGCCGCTACATCATCGCCCCGAAGGGTCTGAAGGCTGGTGATCAGGTGATCGCTGGTTCGGATGCTCCGATCAAGGCGGGCAACACCCTGCCGCTGCGCAACATCCCGGTCGGTACCACCATCCACTGCATCGAGCTGAAGCCGGGCAAGGGCGCTCAGATCGCCCGCGCTGCAGGTGCTGCCGTGCAGCTGGTTGCTCGTGAAGGCATCTACGCCACCCTGCGCCTGCGCTCGGGTGAAATGCGCAAGGTTCCGGTCGAGTGCTGCGCGACCATCGGCGAAGTCGGCAACGACGAGCACAGCCTGGAAAAGCTGGGCAAGGCCGGTGCCAAGCGCTGGCGCGGCGTCCGCCCGACCGTTCGTGGTGCTGCCATGAACCCGGTTGACCACCCGCACGGTGGTGGTGAGGCGAAGGCCGGCCAGGGTAACCCGCATCCGGTCACCCCGTGGGGTGTTCCGACCAAGGGTTACAAGACGCGCCATAACAAGCGCACTCAGCAGTTCATCGTCCGCGATCGTAGGGGCTAATCGACCATGGCACGTTCACTCAAGAAGGGCCCGTTTGTCGATCACCACCTGGTTGCTAAGGTGGCTGCCGCTGCGGGTAGCAAGCGTCCGATCAAGACCTGGTCGCGTCGTTCGATGATCCTGCCTGACATGGTAGGCGTCACCATTGCCGTGCATAACGGCAAGAACCACATCCCGGTTCTCGTCAACGAGAACATGGTCGGCCACAAGCTCGGCGAATTTGCCATCACCCGGACCTTCAAGGGTCACGGTGGTGACAAGAAGTCGGGCAAGTAAGGAGAGATGACAATGGAAGCGAAAGCCATCCTGCGCACCGCGCGCATCTCCCCGCAGAAGGCACGTCTGGTCGCTGACCAGGTGCGCGGTCTGCCGGCCGAGCGTGCCGTCAACCTGCTGAAGTTCTCGGACAAGAAGGCTGCCCACCTGATCAAGAAGGTGGTGGAGTCGGCTATTGCAAATGCCGAGAACAACCAGGGCGCCGACGTCGACGAGCTGAAGGTTCAGACCATCATGGTAGATGAAGGTCCGACCCTGAAGCGTTTCATGGCGCGGGCGAAAGGCCGCGGTACCCGCATCCTCAAGCGCACCAGCCACATCACTGTGGTTGTGGGCGCCGCCAAGTAAGCGGATAAGGAAAAGACCATGGGTCATAAAGTTCATCCGATTGGTATCCGCCTCGGCATTTCCAAGGACTGGAACTCCAAGTGGTACGCCAACAAGGCCGAGTTCGCTGGTTACCTGGCAGCCGACCTGAAAGTGCGCGACATGCTGCGCAAGAAGCTGGCTCAGGCCGGCATCAGCAAGATCCTGATCGAGCGTCCGGCCAAGACCGCTCGCGTGACGATCCACACCGCCCGTCCGGGCGTGGTGATCGGCAAGCGCGGTGAGGACATCGAGAAGCTGCGCAAGGAAGTGAGCGAGATGATGGGCGTCCCGGCGCACATCAACGTCACCGAAGTGCGCAAGCCCGAGCTGGACGCACAGCTGGTTGCCGAATCGATCGCGCAGCAGCTGGAGCGTCGCATCATGTTCCGCCGTGCAATGAAGCGCTCGGTCGGCAACGCGATGCGCCTCGGTGCCCTGGGCATCAAGGTCAACGTCGGTGGCCGCCTCAACGGTGCAGAAATCGCCCGTTCGGAGTGGTACCGCGAAGGCCGCGTGCCGCTGCACACGCTGCGTGCCGACATCGACTATGGCTTCGCTGAAGCCAAGACGACCTACGGCATCATCGGCATCAAGGTCTGGATCTACAAGGGCGAGGTCTTCGATTTCTCCCAGGTTGGCCAGGAAAAGCAGGACGACACCCCGTCGCGCAACGATCGTCATGATCGCGGCGACCGCGGTGACCGTCAGCGCCCGGCTCGTGAAGCGAGGTAACGACAATGTTGCAACCCAAGCGAACCAAGTACCGCAAGGTGCACAAGGGCCGTAACGAAGGCCTCAGCTGGAGCGCAAACGCTGTCAGCTTTGGCGAGTACGGCCTGAAGGCAACCGCCCACGGTCAGCTGACCGCGCGTCAGATCGAAGCGGCTCGCCGTTCGATCAGCCGCTACGTGAAGCGCGGCGGCAAGATGTGGATCCGAGTGTTCCCCGACAAGCCCATCACCAAGAAGCCCATCGAAGTTCGAATGGGTTCGGGTAAGGGCAACGTGGAATACTGGGTGGCCCAGATCCAGCCCGGCCGCATGATCTATGAAATCGAGGGTGTTACCGAGGAAGTGGCACGCGAGGCGTTCCGCCTGGCCGCTGCCAAGCTCTCGGTCACCACCACTTTCGTGACCCGGACGGTGCGCTGATGGATATCAAAACTCTCCGTGAAAAGTCGGCTGACGACCTCAAGGCCCACCTGATCGACCTGCGTAAGGAACAGTTCTCTGTCCGTATGCAGCAGGTCACCGGCCAGCTGCCGAAGACACACGACATCCGCCGGGTGCGTCGCGAAATTGCTCGCGTCAAGACCCTGCTCGGCAGCACGAAGTAAGGATGGCCGCTATGAGCGACAATACTGAAAACAAAGCGCTGCGCACGGTCGAAGGCCGTGTCGTCAGCAACAAGATGGACAAGACGGTTACCGTCCTGGTCGAGCGTCAGGTCAAGCACGCACTGTACGGCAAGTACATCAAGCGCTCGACGAAGCTGCACGCCCACGATGCCGACAACGCCTGCAAGGAAGGCGATGTCGTCCGCGTGACCGAGATTGCTCCGATGTCCAAGACCAAGAACTGGCGCGTGGTGGAAGTCATCACGCGTGCGGCTGAATAAGGAGTCTGAATCATGATCCAGATGCAGAGCTACCTTGACGTCGCCGACAATTCTGGTGCCAAGCGAGTGATGTGCTTCAAGGTGCTGGGTGGTTCCAAGCGCCGTTACGCCGGCATCGGCGACATCATCAAGGTCACCGTGAAGGATGCGATTCCGCGCGGCAAGGTCAAGAAGGGTGAAGTGTATGACGCTGTCGTGGTGCGTACCCGCAAGGGTGTGCGCCGCGCCGACGGCTCGCTGATCCGCTTCGACGGCAACGCTGCCGTTCTGCTTAACAACAAGCAGGAGCCGATCGGGACCCGTATCTTCGGGCCGGTGACTCGTGAACTTCGTTCGGAGAAGTTCATGAAGATCGTCTCGCTCGCTCCCGAAGTGCTGTGAGCGACAGGAGATAATCATGGCTAACCGTATCAAGAAGGGCGACCAGGTTGTCGTCAACGCCGGCAAGGACAAGGGTAAGCAGGGCGAAGTCGTCCGCGTCGATGGCGACCGTCTGGTCGTCGCCAACGTGAACATCGTCAAGCGCCACACCAAGCCGAACCCGCAGGCAGGTGTTGCCGGCGGCGTGGTCGAGCGTGAAGCGTCGATCCATATCTCCAACGTGAATGTGCTGAACCCGGCTTCGGGCAAGGGCGAGCGCGTTGGCTTCAAGGTGCTGGAGGATGGACGCAAACTGCGTGTGTTCCGCTCCAGCGGTGAGGCGCTCGACGCCTGAGGAATGAGAAGATGACTTCCCGTCTCGAAAAGTTTTACAAGGAAGAAGTGGTGCCGGCGCTGATGAAGCAGTTCGGTTACACCAATTCCATGCAGGTGCCGAAGCTGGTCAAAGTCACCCTGAACATGGGTGTCGGCGAAGCGGCCACCAACAAGAAGATCCTGGAAAACGCCGTTGGCGACATGACCAAGATCTCGGGCCAGAAGCCGATCGTCACCAAGTCGCGTATCTCGGTGGCATCGTTCAAGATCCGTGATGGTTGGCCGATCGGCTGCAAGACCACGCTGCGTCGCCACAAGATGTACGAGTTCCTGGACCGCCTGATCAACATCTCGCTGCCGCGCGTGCGCGACTTCCGTGGTGTTTCCGGTCGTTCCTTCGACGGTCGCGGCAACTTCAACATGGGTGTGAAGGAACAGATCATCTTCCCGGAAATCGACTTCGACGCTGTCGACGCGATCCGCGGTATGGATATCGCCATCACCACCACTGCGAAGACCGACGCGGAAGCGAAGGCGCTGCTGGCAGCGTTCAAGTTCCCGTTCCGTAACTGATTCGTCGAGGAAACCGAAATGGCAAAGACCTCCATGGTCAACCGCGACATCAAGCGGAAGAAGCTGGCTGAAAAGTTCGCTGTCAAGCGTGCTGCTCTGAAGAAGATCGTGTCCTCCCCGGACGCGAGCTACGAAGAGAAGATCGAGGCCGCCACCAAGTTGTCGAAGCTGCCGCGCGATTCGTCGCCGAGCCGCCACCGCAACCGTTGCGAACTGTCTGGCCGCCCGCGTGGCGTGTACAGCAAGTTCGGCCTGGGTCGCAACAAGCTGCGTGAAGCCACCATGCGTGGCGACGTTCCGGGCCTGCGCAAGGCCAGCTGGTAATACCAGCCGGTCCTGCCAGCGAGGGCGCCTTCGGGGGTCCTCGCCGCCGGGGAGGGGGAGTGTTCAGCTTTCCCTCTGCAAAAAACCGAAGAGCCCGACGCAAGTCGGGCTCTTTTGGCGTATACTCCCGCGTCTTGCTCTGCGCAACGCGTAGGGGAGGGGGCCTGGCCCGTTTCCAGGAGACAACAGATTTTCGCGAAAGCGGATATCGGTGCACTCAAAGGTACTCATATGAGCATGACTGATCCCATCGCCGACCTGCTGGTCCGCATCAAGAATGCGGCAGCGGTTGGCAAGCAGACGGTGAAAGCCCCGTCGTCCAAGATCAAGGTTGCGATCGCCCAGGTCCTGAAGGACGAGGGTTACATCGCCGACCTGCGCGTGACCGCGCTCGAGAACAACAAGTCCGAGCTGGAAATCGTGCTGAAGTATTTCGAAGGCAAGCCGGTCATCGCGACCCTGAAGCGCTTCTCGCGTTCGGGCCTGCGCCAGTACCGCGGCAAGAGCGAACTGCCGAAGGTCATGAACGGCCTGGGCATTTCCATCATTTCCACTTCCAAGGGCATCATGACTGATGCGCAGGCGCGCCAGTTGGGCGTCGGCGGCGAAGTCCTGTGCTTCGTGGCCTAAGGCGAAAGGAGTAGACCATGTCCCGTGTAGCCAAGAAGCCGATCGACCTGGGTAAGGTTGAACTGAACATCCAGAACGACAACGTCATCGCCAAGGGCCCGAAGGGCACCCTGTCGCTGGCCAAGCCGGCTGGTATCAACATCAATGTCGAAAACGGCGTCGCCACCCTGAGCACCGACAACGTGGACCTGATCCCGCTGACCGGTACCGTCCGCGCCATCCTGTCCAACATGGTCAAGGGTGTTTCCGAAGGCTTCGAGCGCAAGCTGGAGCTGGTCGGCGTGGGTTACCGTGCTGCGATGCAGGGCAAGGACCTCAGCCTGTCGCTGGGCTACTCGCACCCGATCGTGTTCGTGGCGCCGGAAGGCATCACCATCACCACCCCGACCCAGACCGAAATCCTGGTGCAGGGCGCTGACAAGCAGGCCGTCGGTGAAGCTGCCGCCAAGATCCGTGCGTTCCGCAAGCCGGAGCCGTACAAGGGCAAGGGCGTGAAGTACTCCGACGAAGTCATCATCCGTAAGGAAGCCAAGAAGGCATAAGCGCGAGTCCCTCGCAAGAGCCCGCACATCCATGTGCGGACTTTCCAGGGAAAAGCCCAACCTTCAGCTTTCAAGGAAAACACATCATGAACAAGAACATCGCCCGCCTGCGTCGCGCCAAGTCGACCCGTGCCCACATCCGTGTGCTCGGTGTTGCCCGCCTGTCGGTGCTGCGCACCGGCCAGCACCTGTACGCACAGGTCTTCACCGCTGACGGCTCGAAGGTGCTGGCTGCTGCCAACACCACCCAGGCCGACGTCAAGGAAGGCCTGAAGAACGGCAAGAACGCTGATGCCGCCGCCAAGGTTGGCCGCATCGTCGCTGAGCGCGCCAAGGCCGCCGGCGTCGAGAAGGTTGCCTTCGATCGTTCGGGTTACCGTTACCACGGCCGCATCAAGGCCCTGGCTGACGCTGCCCGCGAAGCCGGCCTGCAGTTCTAAGGGATCAGGGCAGGGGGCTTCGGCCCCCGTGTCCGCCTGCTCGCCAGCCTGAGTGAGGCTGGGCGGCGCCGCTCTTCTGCAGCGGCCCACCGCAACAACGCACCACTCCACAACCATAAGCGGCCTCGAGCCGTACATAACCCAACAACCAAGGAATAAACATGGCAGAAGAACGTCAGCAGCGGGGTCGCGATCGCGACCGTAACCGCGAAGAGAAAGTCGACGACGGCATGATCGAAAAGCTGGTCGCGGTCAACCGCGTCAGCAAGACCGTCAAGGGTGGCCGTCAGTTCACCTTCACCGCCCTGACTGTTGTCGGCGACGGCGAAGGCAAGGTCGGTTTCGGTTATGGCAAGGCCCGCGAAGTGCCGGTCGCCATCCAGAAGTCGATGGAGCAGGCTCGCAAGAACCAGGTCACCGTCGATCTGAACAACGGCACCCTGTGGCACACCATCAAGGATGGTCACGGCGCAGCGCGCGTGTTCATGCAGCCGGCTTCCGAAGGTACCGGCGTCATTGCCGGTGGTGCCATGCGCGCCGTCCTGGAAGCAGTTGGCGTGAAGAACGTGCTGGCCAAGGCCACCGGTTCGCGCAACCCGATCAACCTGGTGCGTGCCACCGTGAAGGGCCTGACTGCAGCGCAGTCGCCGGCTCGTATCGCGGCCAAGCGCGGCAAGAAGGTGGAGGATCTCAACCATGGCTAATGACACCACCAAGACCGTCAAGGTCCGTCTGGTTCGCGGCCTGCGTGGTGCCCAGGCGCGTCATCGCCTGTCGGTGCGTGCGCTGGGTCTGGGCAAGCTGAACGATGTGCGTGAACTGAAGGACAGCCCGCAGGTTCGCGGCCTGATCAACAAGGTCCACTACCTCGTCAAGGTTGAGGAATAATCCAATGACCATGCATCTGAATGAATTGAGCCCGGCACCGGGCGCCCGCAAGGAACGTACCCGCGTCGGTCGCGGTATCGGTTCCGGCCTGGGCAAGACCTGCGGCCGCGGCCACAAGGGTTCGTTCGCCCGTAAGGGTGGCGGCAAGATCAAGGCTGGCTTCGAAGGCGGCCAGACCCCCATGCAGCGTCGTCTGCCGAAGATCGGCTTCCGTTCGCCGATCGCCAAGGACACCGCTGAAGTGCTGCTGTACCAGCTGGACAAGCTGCCGGCCGGCGAGATCGACTTCGCTGCCCTGCGTGCTGCCAAGCTGGTCCCGAGCACTGCCAAGAAGGCCAAGGTCGTCGTCAAGGGCGAAGTGACCAAGGCGTTCACCCTGAAGGGTGTTGCTGCCACGGCTGGTGCCAAGGCTGCGATCGAAGCTGCCGGCGGCAGCGTAACGGAGTAAGAGAATCATGGCGCAAGCTGGCATCGGTAACCTCGCGGGCGGAATGGGCAAGTTCACTGAACTTCGCCAACGTTTGCTGTTCGTCGTCGGGGCTTTGATCGTCTATCGCATCGGCTGCTACGTGCCGGTGCCGGGCGTCAATCCCGATGCCATGCTTGCCATGATGCAACAGCAGGGCGGCGGCATCGTGGACATGTTCAACATGTTCTCGGGCGGCGCCCTGCACCGTTTCAGCATTTTCGCGCTGAACGTGATGCCGTACATCTCGGCATCGATCGTGATGCAGCTGGCCGTGCACATCTTCCCCGCCTTGAAGGCGATGCAGAAGGAAGGTGAGTCCGGCCGCCGCAAGATCACCCAGTATTCGCGCATCGGTGCCGTGCTGCTCGCAGTAGTGCAGGGCGGTTCGATCGCGCTGGCGCTGCAGGGCCAGGTGTCGCCGACCGGCGCACCGGTCGTGTACATGCCGGGCATGGGCTTCGTGCTCACTGCCGTGGTCGCACTGACCGCCGGCACCATGTTCCTGATGTGGGTCGGTGAGCAGGTCACCGAGCGCGGCATTGGCAACGGCGTCTCGCTGATCATCTTCGCCGGTATCGTGGCGGGCCTGCCGGGTGCGGTCATCCACACCTTCGACGCCTACCGCGACGGCAACATCCAGTTCATCCAGTTGCTGCTGATCGCCATCGTCGTGCTCGCCTTCACCTTCTTCGTGGTGTTCGTCGAACGCGGCCAGCGCCGGATCACGGTGAACTACGCGCGCCGCCAGGGCGGTCGCAACGCGTACATGAACCAGACCTCGTTCCTGCCGCTGAAGCTGAACATGGCTGGCGTCATCCCGGCGATCTTCGCTTCGAGCCTGCTGGCCTTCCCGGCGACCCTCGCCATGTGGTCCGGCCAGGCTGCCAACCAGAGCACCTTTGGCCAGACCCTGCAGAAGGTCGCCAATGCCCTGGGTCCGGGCGAGCCGCTGCACATGATCGTGTTCGCTGCGCTGATCACTGGTTTCGCGTTCTTCTATACCGCGCTGGTGTTCAACTCGCAGGAAACCGCCGACAACCTGAAGAAGTCGGGCGCACTGATTCCGGGCATCCGTCCGGGCAAGGCTACCGCCGACTACATCGACGGCGTGCTGACCCGACTGACTGCGGCCGGTTCGGCCTACCTGGTGATCGTCTGCCTGCTGCCGGAACTGATGCGCACGCAGTTGAATGCCTCGTTCTACTTCGGCGGTACTTCGCTGCTGATCGTGGTGGTGGTGGTGATGGACTTCATCGCCCAGGTGCAGGCGCACCTGATGTCCCACCAGTACGAGAGCCTGCTGAAGAAGGCCAACCTGAAGGGCGGCAACCGCGGTGGTTTTGCTCGCGGCTGATTAGCCTGTTATACTTTCGTCTTCCTGACGTGATGGTCCTCCGCTTCGCGGACTCTGGCCACACAAACGAAGGGCGGCCCCCGCAGCGGTTCCGGGTGGGGGTGTGATGAGGTGGTCCCGCGCTGGAGTAGCGCGGGCGGCCCGGGAGGCAACTCCAGGTCCAACCCCATCCGGCGCCGGAGCCTGGGCACACTCCCCGGGCCGGGTTCATGAAACCTCTGGTTTCACGGGCTTCCAAGTAAACCGGAACCTTGTTAGTATCACTGGTTCACTTTTTTGATCCATCCTGCCGGATCGGCGTGCCTTGAGCGCGCTGTCGGCCATCACTCAGCTGGAGAACCGCGTCATGGCGCGTATTGCAGGCGTCAACCTGCCAGCCCAGAAGCATGTCTGGGTCGGGTTGCAAAGCATTTACGGCATCGGCCGTACCCGTTCGAAGAAGGTCTGCGAAGTCGCAGGCGTCACTTCGACCACCAAGATCCGCGATCTGTCGGAGCCGGAAATCGAGCGCCTGCGCGCCGAAGTCGGCAAGTACATCGTGGAAGGCGATCTGCGCCGTGAAATCGGTATCGCGATCAAGCGCCTGATGGACCTGGGCTGCTACCGCGGCCTGCGTCACCGTCGCGGTCTGCCGCTGCGTGGCCAGCGCACCCGTACCAACGCCCGCACCCGCAAGGGCCCGCGCAAGGCGATCAGGAAGTAAGGGACATATAAATGGCTAAGCCTGCTGCTAAGACCAAGAAGAAGATCAAGCGCGTCGTCACCGACGGCGTTGCCCACGTCCACGCTTCGTTCAACAACACCATCGTGACCATCACCGACCGTCAGGGCAACGCTCTGTCGTGGGCGACCTCCGGTGGCGCTGGCTTCCGCGGTTCGCGCAAGTCGACCCCGTTCGCAGCCCAGGTGGCTGCCGAAAAGGCCGGTCGTGCTGCGCTGGACTACGGCGTGAAGTCGCTGGAAGTCCGCATCAAGGGTCCGGGTCCGGGCCGTGAGTCGGCCGTGCGTTCGTTGAACAACGTCGGCTACAAGATCACCAACATCATCGACGTGACGCCTATCCCGCACAACGGGTGCCGTCCGCCGAAGAAGCGTCGCGTCTAAAGGGAGCGATAAGAAATGGCTCGTTATATCGGTCCTACCTGTAAGCTCGCCCGTCGCGAAGGCGCCGACCTGTCCCTGAAGAGCCCGGCGCGTGCGCTGGACTCCAAGTGCAAGTTGGAGCAGAAGCCCGGCCAGCATGGCGCCACTGCCCGTAAGGGCAAGCTGTCCGACTACGCTACCCAGCTGCGTGAAAAGCAGAAGGTCAAGCGTATCTACGGTCTGCTGGAGCGTCAGTTCCGCAACTACTACAAGAAGGCCTCGACCAAGAAGGGCAACACCGGCGAGAACCTCCTGCAGCTGCTGGAAACCCGCCTGGACAACGTTGTCTACCGCATGGGCTTCGCCGTGACCCGTCCGGCTGCCCGTCAGCTGGTGTCGCACCGCGGCGTCACCGTGAATGGCAAGTCGGTCAACCTGGCCTCGTACCAGGTCAAGGCTGGCGACGCCATCGCTCTGTCTGAAAAGGCTGCCAAGCAGCTGCGCGTCCAGGAAGCCCTGACCGTCGCCGCCCAGCATGACCTGAGCCCGTCGTGGGTTGAAGTGGATTCCGGCAAGTTCTCCGGCATCTTCAAGGCTGTTCCGGATCGTTCGGATCTGCCTGCAGACATCAACGAAGCGCTGATCGTCGAGCTGTATTCGAAGTAATTCACATTGGAGAGCCCCCGGCGACGGCCGGGGGTTCACTAGGAGAACCCGCAACATGACGGTTACCGCCAACCAGGTTCTGCGTCCTCGCGGTCCGCAGATCGAACGCATTACCGACACCCGTGCAAAGGTCGTTATCGAACCTTTGGAGCGGGGTTACGGGCATACGCTGGGTAATGCCCTGCGTCGCGTGCTGCTGTCGTCCATCCCGGGCTTCGCCATCACGGAAGTCGAAATCGACGGCGTGTTGCATGAGTACACCACGGTCGAAGGTCTGCAGGAGGACGTGCTGGAAGTCCTGCTGAACCTGAAGGACGTGGCCATCCGTATGCACTCCGGCGACAACGCGACTCTGTCCCTGTCCAAGCAGGGTCCGGGCGTTGTCACCGCTGCCGACATCAAGGTCGACCACAATGTGGAGATCTTGAACGGCGACCACGTGATCTGCCACCTGACCAAGGATACGGCAGTGAACATGCGTCTGAAGATCGAGCGCGGTTTCGGCTATCAGCCGGCTGCTGCGCGTCGTCGTCCGGACGAAGAAACCCGTGCCATCGGCCGCCTGGTCCTGGATGCCTCGTTCTCGCCGGTCCGCCGTGTCGCCTATGCCGTGGAAGCGGCTCGTGTCGAACAGCGCACCGACCTGGACAAGCTGGTCATCGATATCGAGACCAACGGCACCATCGACGCCGAAGAAGCAGTGCGTACCGCTGCCGACATCCTCAGCGATCAGCTGTCGGTGTTCGGTGACTTCACCCACCGCGACCGCGGTGCGGCGAAGCCGGCCAACAACGGCGTGGATCCGGTGCTGCTGCGCCCGATCGACGATCTGGAGCTGACCGTGCGTTCGGCCAACTGCCTGAAGGCCGAGAGCATCTACTACATCGGCGATCTGATCCAGAAGACCGAAGTCGAGCTGCTGAAGACCCCGAACCTGGGTAAGAAGTCGCTCACCGAGATCAAGGAAGTGCTGGCCCAGCGTGGCCTGTCGCTCGGCATGAAGCTGGAGAACTGGCCGCCGGCCGGCGTCGCCAGCCACGGCATGCTGGGCTGATATAGCCTTTCTGCAAGACCGCATGGCCCCGTCGGCAACGACGGGGCCATTGCACCAAGGCAATACCGCCACGACGAACGAAGGTTCGCGGGCAGGTCGTCCAGGACGGATGGCCAGGACCAACCGCAGTCCGAGCAGCAGCGCCAGGAAGGCGACAACGATCCGCAAAGCCACATCATTAACCAAGGAATATCACCATGCGTCACCAGAAATCCGGCCGTAAGTTCAGCCGTACCAGCGCCCACCGCGAAGCGATGTTCAAGAACATGGCCGCCTCGCTGTTCAAGCACGAGCTGATCAAGACCACCCTGCCGAAGGCCAAGGAACTGCGCCGCGTCGCCGAGCCGCTGATCACCCTGGCCAAGGTCGACTCCGTCGCCAACCGTCGTCTGGCCTTCGCCCGCCTGCGCGACAACGAAGCCGTCGGCAACCTGTTCACCATCCTGGGCCCGCGCTACGCGACCCGTCCGGGCGGCTACCTGCGCCTGCTGAAGTGCGGCTTCCGCGCCGGCGACAACGCGCCGATGGCCTACGTCGAACTGGTTGACCGTCCGGTCGTGGCTGAAGCCGTCGAAGAGTAATCGACGCGCGACACCCGTCATTCGGTGAAGAACCCGGCCTCGTGCCGGGTTTTTCCGTTTCTGGGGTGGCAGAGCCCTTTGCATCCGCAAAGGGATCCGACCCCGCACTGTTCCGACGGGCGCGACGTTGTGGCGGTTCGAACGGCGCGCAGTCTCGGTTACGCTTGCGGTCCGTACTACACGAGCGTTGCCGATGAATCCTCTGCGCTGGCCTTTCCGCGCCCAGTTCCTGCTGGGCTTCCTGATCTGCGCGGGCCTGCTGGGCTACGCCATCTTCCTGCAGTTGAAGATGGGCCTGGAGCCGTGTCCGCTGTGCATCTTCCAGCGCCTGGCGTTCGTCGCCTTGGGCCTGCTGTTCCTGATCGGCGCCCTGCATGGGCCGTCCAACCGTCCGGGGCGTGCGACCTACGGCATCCTCGCGTTCATCGCCGCTGCCGTGGGCGTTGGCATTGCCGCACGCCACGTCTACGTGCAGATGCTGCCGCCGGAGATGGGGGCGACCTGTGGCCCGCCGCTGGCGTTCCTGCGCGAAACCATGGGGCCGCTGGAAGTGTTCCGCACCGTGCTGACCGGCACCGGCAACTGCGGCAACATCGACTGGACCTTCCTCGGCCTGACCATGCCGATGTGGTCGGGCGTGTGGTTCGTGCTGCTGGCGCTGTGGGCGCTGGTTGTGTCGCTGCGCAAGGTCAAGCGCTGAAAGCGAAACGGGGTCGTATCCCCTTGCGGAGCAAAGGGCTACGACCCCGCTTGCAGCCACGCATGGCGTGGCTCTACTGCGAGCTCCGGGGTCAGAGCCCTTTCCTACGGAAAAGGATCCGACCCCTTCGCTCAGAAATCCTGCTGCAGGCTCAGATAGGCGCCGCGACGCGGCCCCCATTGCGGCGCGAACACGCCGATGCCGCCGCCATCGCGCAGCTGGTAGCTGCGGTCCAGCGTGTTGAGCACGGCCAGCTGCACATGCAGCGGATGACCGCTGTCGGCGTTGAAGTCATGCGCGGCGCTGAGATTGACCTGCAGGTACGACGGCAGCTCACCGCCATTGGGCACACCCTCGATGTCCGAACGCAGGCCGCTGCCGTACACGTAGTTCGCGCCCACCCGGTTGTGGCCAGCGAACGCGTAACTGACGCCGCCGGAAGAGGTCAGCTTCTGGTCGTGGTCCAGATGGATCCAGTTCTGCTGCACGTAGGCAAGTGCATCCGGATCGAGGTTGTACTGGCTGGTGATGACCTGGGTGCCCATCGCCTTGTTGTAGGCGGCGTTGAAGTACGCACTGATCGGCCCGTTGCTGTAGTCGGCGCTGAACTCCAGGCCATGGATTTGGCCGCGACGATAATTGAAGGTGGAATAGATGTAGGCGGCGCCGAACTGGCCTTCGTCCTGCAGGCGCGAGACACGGCGGTCGTAGGCATCCAGGCCGAGGGTGAGGTGGTCGCCGATCTGCTGTGACACGCCGATGTCGTAGTAGTCGCTGCGCTCGGACAACGGCGTGTTGCTGCCGCCGGCGGGTTGCTGGTTGCTGGTGCCATCGAACAGGGCCAGATCGCTGCCGGCGACCAGTTCGCTGGCGGGCGGGGTGAAGTAGCGCGAGTAGCCGGCATGCACCGTGGTGCTGTCGCTGGCATTCCAGACCACGCCCAGGCGTGGGCTGAGCTGGCCCTCGGTGTGGCCGAACGCCTTGAAGCGGTCGCCGCGCAGGCCGTAGTTGACGGTCCAGTCATTGCCTATCCGCCACTCATCCTGCACGTACAGTGCGGCTGTGCTGGCGTGGAAGGCGTTGCGGTCCGGGATCAGCTGCGGCGTGGTGCTTGTCTGCCGGCCATCGGCATCGACCGGGAAGACCCAGCTGCTGTTGTTGGCGGCGGCGTGTTCGTAATTGCCATACAGGCCATAACGCAGGGTGTGGTTGTCGCCCAGCGGCGTGGAGAAATCGGCCTGCAGGGTGTTGGCGCGGTTGCTGCGCTGGACCTGCGAGGCGACGCCACTGAACACCAGGTCGCCGACGATGTCCGGGTTGAAGGCCACGTCGCTGTAGCGCTGACCGGCCGACAGCTGGTACGCGGTCTGGCCCAGCGTGCCCTGCAGCACCAGCATGCCGAAGCGGGTGGTCTCGCGTTGGGTTTCGTCCAGCTGGCTGGAATCGAAGGTGGTGGTGTCCAGGTAACCGAACTGCGGGGTCTGCCCCGGGTTGACCGGGATCTGGAAGCGGTTGTTGGCAAAGCCGGCGAACACGCTCAGGCGGGTGCTGTCGTTGACCAGATAGGTCAGGTCGGCAAAGGCCTTCCCTTGGTGGGTATCGTCATGCTGCGGCTTGCGGGCGCTGGTGGGGTTCTCCAGCCCGACCTCGTTCTGATCGTAGTTGCCGGTCAGGAACCAGCTCCAGCGGCCCTGGTTGCCCCACCAGGAGGCATTCGGGTTGACCTTGCCGAAGGAGCCGGCGGTGATGCCGGCGCTGCCGCCGTTGCCCAGCTCGGCACCGCTGCGGGTCGTGATATCGACCACCGCAGCGGTGCGTTCACCGAACTG
The DNA here is from genome assembly GCF_056861525.1 of Stenotrophomonas sp. 82F1. NCBI lineage: Bacteria > Pseudomonadati > Pseudomonadota > Gammaproteobacteria > Lysobacterales > Lysobacteraceae > Stenotrophomonas > Stenotrophomonas sp. 82F1. The sequence continues at coordinate 3,863 of NZ_JBSPUD010000038.1, read as the reverse complement.
GGCCGGCAGGGCGCCGTCCATCAGGCGGATGCTCTTGATCGTCCGCGCATCCAGGGTCTGGCCGAAGCCGGAGATCGATTCGGGCAGCAAAACACCGTTGATGCGGTACTGCAGGTTGGCGTGGTCGCCGCGCACGTGCACGCCGCCGTAGGAGTCCTGGACCACGCCCGGGGCCTGCAGCAGCACTTGGCTGAGCGGGGCGGAGGCACCCAGCGGCTGCTTCTGGATGTCCTCGGCGGTGATCTGGTATTGGCTGCTGCCGATGTCCGGGGACAGGGCATTGCGGGCCTGGTCGAGCTGGGCGCTGACGGTGACCACGTCGAGGTTCTTGACCGCAGCCGCACTGGCATCAGTGTCGGCGGCAAGCGCGGGTTGGCTGGCCAGGACCAGGGCGAAGGTGATGGCGGTGGTGAGCAGGGAGGGCTTCATGGGAAATGGGCAGGGAAGGGGGGAGGGGGGGAAGGGGCCGGTCCATGAGAGAGTGTTACTCCGTAACAACTGCGTGCCGATCATGCGCCTGTCCAGCGACGGCGACCATGCCGTTTCTGGCCGATCAGGCGGCCCCTTTCCACACCGTTCAGGCAGTCGCGGCGGTGCCTGGCCCTTTGCGCCAGCGGCTGGCTCTGCGACCATGACCGCCCCCCACCCCCGGATGTCCGTGATGAGCCTGTCCGCCGTTCCGCCCGCCCCCGATCCTGCCGCCATCGCTGCTGGCGCTGCCTGGTCACCGGAGAGCTGGCGGGGCAAGACCGCGCTGCAGATGCCGACCTATCCCGATCCGGTGGCACTGGATGCGGCGCTGCACGAGTTGAAGCGGCTGCCGCCGCTGGTGACCTCATGGGAGATCCTGGCGCTGAAGCAGCAGTTGGCCGACGCCCAGGAGGGCAAGCGTTTCCTGTTGCAGGGTGGCGACTGTGCGGAGAATTTCAGCGACTGCGAATCGGGCACGATTTCCAACCGCTTGAAGGTGCTGCTGCAGATGAGCCTGGTGCTGGTGCACGGCCTGCGTCAGCCGGTGATCCGCGTCGGCCGATTTGCGGGGCAGTACGCCAAGCCGCGTTCGGCCGATACCGAGACCCGCGACGGCGTGACCCTCCCCAGCTACCGCGGCGATGTCATCAATGCGCCGGCCTTCACCGAGGCGGCGCGGCTGCCCGATCCGAAGCGGATGCTGCAGGCCCACGCGCATTCGGCGATGACGATGAACTTCGTGCGCGCGCTGATCGATGGCGGCTTCGCCGACCTGCACCATCCTGAATACTGGAACCTGGAATGGGTAAGCCACTCGCCGTTGGCCGCCGAGTACCAGAAGATGGTCGCCTCGATCGGCGATGCGGTGCACTTCATGGAGACCCTGGCCGGGGCCCGCGTGCACAACCTCAACCGCATCGATTTCTACACCTCGCATGAAGCGCTGCTGTTGCCCTACGAGCAGGCGCTGACCCGGCAAGTGCCGCGCCAGCAGGGCTGGTTGAACCTGAGCACGCACTACCCGTGGATCGGCATGCGTACCGCCGCGCTGGATGGCGCACACGTGGAGTACCTGCGTGGCGTGCGCAATCCGATCGCGATCAAGGTCGGCCCGTCGGTGACGCCGGACCAGTTGCTGCGTCTGATCGATGTGCTCAATCCGGATGACGAGCCGGGCCGCCTGAGCTTCATCCACCGCATGGGTGCGGCGCAGATCGCGCAGAAGCTGCCGCCGTTGCTGGATGCGGTCAAGCGCGATGGTCGTCGCGTGCTGTGGGTGTGCGATGCGATGCACGGCAACACCGAAAGCACCGCCAACGGCTTCAAGACGCGGCGCTTCGACAATGTACGTGGTGAGGTCGAGATGTCGTTCGACCTGCACGCGGCTGCGGGTACGCGTCTGGGTGGCGTGCATCTGGAGCTGACCGGTGAGGATGTGACCGAATGCACCGGCGGTGCGCGCGAGTTGACCGAGCGTGACCTGGAGCGTGCGTATCGTTCGACTGTCGATCCGCGATTGAACTACGAGCAGTCGCTGGAGATCGCGATGGCGATCGTGCGCAAGCAGGAGCAGGTGCGCTGAGGGTTGGCTTCTGCAGGGCTGCGTCCTGCACCTGCCGAATCAACAGCAACAGCAACAGCAGGATTCCGTGGTTGGCGGGGCGGTGTCGGAGTGCGGGGACGCCGCAAGTACGTCCCTGTAGGCTTGGCAGCCGCATCCATGCGGCTGACACCCCGCACTCCGACACCGCCCCACCTTCGACAGTTTCCTGATGTCTGGTAGATCCACGCCATGCGTGGATGACTCCATCGAAATCGAATATTTCGATATCGGAACGAATTGAGCCGAGCATTGCTCGGCTCTACAGAAATGCCGGCAGATCGCGGAAATCTGTCGAAGGCGGGGTGGGTCCGGTTGCGGGAGTGTCCGCGGCATGGATGCCGCGGCCAAGCCCCCAGGGTGAAGTGACCCCCGGGAGTTGGACGCCAGATCCAACCCCGAGGGATACATGAACAGGTACGAAGCTCGATTCAAACTGCAGGTCGCCAAAGAAGCCTGCAAGACCTCCACGTCGGTCAAAGCCATCGCCCGACACCACGGTTTGGAGTTCTCCACGGTCAGACGCTGGGTGGCTACGTATCGGCTGCACGGTTGGCGCGGGTTTCACCGCCAGACCCGGTCCTATGACCTCGCGTTCAAGCTGGCTGTTCTGGAGAAGATGAGCCGGGACGGCATGTCCGGGCGTGAGGCCACCACCTACTTTCAGATTGGCGATGCCGGCGCAGTGGGGCAGTGGCGGCGCCTGTATGCTCAGGGCGGTGCCCAAGCGTTGGCACCGCCGCCGCTGCCGCCCCGAAAGCCGATGAAAAAGACCCGTTCGTCCAAACCACCTGAGGATATGAGCCGCGATGAGCTGCTCAAGGAAGTCGCCTATCTGCGTGCGGAGACCGACTACCTAAAAAAACTCGATGCCTTGATCCGGGAAGAGCAGGCGGCGCAGGACGCAAAGCGCAAGCCATCCAAGGATTGAGGCAGGTTCATACGCTGTCGCTTCTGCTCGAAGCGGCAGAGCTGTCGCGCAGTACTTTCTATTACCAGAACCATGTCCTGGCCCATCCGGATCAGGACGAGGCAGATCTGTGCGAGCGCATCCGTGCAATCTACGATCAAAGCCAAGGGCGCTATGGCTATCGCACGGTGACGCTGGAATTGGCCAATCAGGGCCATCGGACCAATCACAAGCGGGTACAGCGTCTGATGGGAGAGATGGGCCTGAAATCACGGGTCCGCGTGAAGCGCTACCGATCTTTCAAAGGGGCAGCCAATGTTGTGGTTGGCAATGACCTCAATCGCCAGTTCCATGCCGAGCGGCCCAACCAGAAGTGGGTGACCGACGTCACCGAGTTCAAGGTGCAAGGGATGAAGCTCTACCTGTCGCCGATCATGGACCTCTACAACGGCGAAATCGTGGCTTATCAGATCAAGCGTCAGCCCGTGTTCGATCTGGTAGGTCAGATGCTGGACGAAGCCATCAACAAGCTCTCCCCGGATGAGCGCCCCATGATCCACTCCGACCAGGGCTGGCAGTACCAGCATGAAAACTACCGGCACATGCTGGAAAAGCACTCGTTGAAGCAAAGCATGTCCCGGCGTGGCAACTGCCTGGACAATGCGGCAATGGAAAGCTTTTTCGGGACGCTGAAGTCAGAATTTTTCTACCTGAACAGCTTTGACAGCATCGAGAGTCTGGAGGCTGGGCTCGTGGATTACATCAAGTACTACAACCAAGAGCGCATCAGATTGAAATTGAAGGGCCTGAGCCCGGTACAGTACCGGAAACAGGCCCAAGCGGCCGTTTGACCCCACCGTCCAACTCTCGGGGGTCACTTCA
>NZ_JBSPUD010000037.1:0-27287 GCF_056861525.1 Stenotrophomonas sp. 82F1 | reverse complement strand
GGTCCGGTTGCGGGGGTGTCCGCGGCATGGATGCCGCGGCCAAGCCTACAGGGACGTATTCACGGCGTCCCCCGCAACCGGACCCACCCCGCCATCCCTCAGTAGCCCAGCTTTTGACGTTGACGTTGATTCTGCAGGTGCAGGGTGCAACCCTGCAAAACACCACCACCCTACGCCAGCGTCGGTTGTGCAATCGGCCCCTGCGCACTACGATCCTGCGGTTCGCGCGCACACGCGTGCCCGTATTCCTGCTGAGCGCCCCGTGCGCCGCATCTGCCAACCCGAGGTCTTCATGGTCATCAAACCGCGCGTCCGCGGCTTCATCTGCGTCACCACCCATCCGACCGGCTGCGACGCCGCCGTCAAGCAGCAGATCGACTACATCCGTGCGCGCCCGCCGATCCAGAACGGTCCCAAGCGCGTGCTGGTGATCGGCGCCTCGACCGGTTACGGCCTCGCCGCGCGCATCACCGCCGCCTTCGGCAGTGGCGCGGCAACCCTGGGTATCTTCTTCGAGCGCCCGGGCAGTGAAACCAAGCCGGGCACGGCGGGCTGGTACAACTCGGCGGCCTTCCACAAGTACGCCGACGAAGCGGGCCTGTATGCCAAGAGCATCAACGGCGATGCGTTCTCCGACGAGGTGAAGGCGAAGACCATCGAGATGATCAAGGCCGACCTCGGCCAGGTCGATCAGGTGGTCTACAGCCTTGCTGCGCCGCGCCGCAAGCATCCCAAGACCGGTGAAATCATCAGCTCCACGCTCAAGCCGATCGGCGAGCCGATCACCCTGCGTGGTCTGGATACCGACAAGGAAGTGCTGACCGAAACCCACCTGCAGCCGGCCACCCAGGAAGAAATCGCCGGTACCGTCGCAGTGATGGGCGGTGAGGACTGGCAGATGTGGATCGACGCGCTTGCCGATGCCGGCGTGCTGGCCAACGGCTGCACCACCACGGCCTTCACCTACGTGGGCGAAGAGATCACCCAGGCGATCTACTGGAATGGTTCCATCGGTGCCGCCAAGAAGGATCTGGACGACAAGGTGCTCGGCCTGCGCGAGAAGCTGGCCAAGATCGGCGGCGATGCGCGCGTGTCGGTGCTGAAGGCGGTGGTCACCCAGGCCAGCTCGGCCATTCCGACCATGCCGCTGTACCTGTCGCTGCTGTTCAAGGTGATGAAAGAGAAGGGCACCCACGAAGGCTGCATCGAGCAGCTCGACGTGCTGTACGACATCCTGTACGGCGCCAAGGCCGATGGCGTGGCGGTCGATCGTCTGCGCCATGACCTGGTCGACGGCGATGGCCACACCATCGCGCTGATCGATGAAGAAGGTCGCCTGCGCGCCGACTACAAGGAAATGGCGGCCGACGTGCAGGGCAAGGTGCTGGCGCTGTGGCCGCAGGTGACCAACGAGAACCTGTACGAGATCAGCGACCTGGCCGGCTACAAGGCCGATTTCCTGCGTCTGTTCGGTTTCGGTGTCGACGGCGTCGACTACGAAGCCGACGTCAACCCGGACGTGAAGATCGACAACCTGGTCGATCTGACCTGATTGAAAAGGCCGGCGCAAGCCGGCCTTCTTGATTATGTAGAGCCGAGCCATGCTCGGCTGCTCTTCGCTTGGACCCTGCAGCCGAGCATGGCTCGGCTCTACAGAGAGGTATCAACCGAACTCGAAGTTCATCGCCGGCGCTGCCGGACCGACGAAATCGCCCTGCACGTAGTCCACGCCGGCACTGAACAGCAGGGTCATCGAGTTGGCGTCGCTGACGAACTCGGCGATGGTACGGATGCCGGCTTCCTGCGCACGTGCGGTGATCTGGCTGACCCGGTCGATGTTTTCGCGGGTGGCGGCCAGGTCGCTGGTGAAGCCGCGATCGAGCTTGAGGAACTGCGGCTGGAAGTGGGCCAGCAGCTGGAACGAATCCAGGCCCGAGCCGAACTGCTCCAGACCGATCCGGCAGCCAAGCGGCGCCACTTCGGCCAGGAACTGCTGGGCGCTGCGCAGGTGGGTGAACACCTTCGACTCCGGCGCATGCAGCCACAGGCGTTCGCCCGGCACGCCGTGTGCCTGCAACTGCTGGCGCAGCGTGGCGATCATCTTCGGATCGTCGAACGATTCCGGCGTGACCTTCACCAGCATCTGCGTGGGATGACCCTCGCGCGCACGCGCGCCCAGTACCGTGATCGCCTGCGAGACGACCCAGCGGTTGATGTCCGCCAGCAGGCCGTGTTCTTCGGCGATGCCGAGGAAGGCGGTCGGGCTCAGCAGCTCTCCGTTGTGTTCCAGCCGCAGGTAGGCTTCATACAGCTCCAGCGACTCGCCCTGCAGGTTCAGCACCGGCTGGTAATGCAGCTGGAAGCCGTCGCCTGCCAATGCTTCGCGGATACGCGCGACCCAGCGCTGCACGCGCTCTTCCTCCACGCGATCGACGGCGGCCGGGTCGAAGATGCGGCAGGTATTGCCGAGCGCGGCAGCGGCCTGCGTACATTCACTGGCGCGCGCCAGTACCTGGCCGATGCTGGCGATCTTCTCGCCCACCTGCACCCCGCCAATGCTGACGGTCACCGTGGCCGAACGCGCACCAATGCTGAAGACGTGCGCGGCGTAGGCTTCGCGGATGCGCTCGGCCAGTGCCACGGTCTGCGCATAGGGGCCTGACTGCAGCACGGCGAAACTGTGTTCGCCGAAACGGGCCAGCTGCGCATCCTCGCCAACCACCTCGGCCAGCAGGGCGGCGAGGGCGCCGATCAGGGCGTCGGCCGAGGCCAGTCCAATGTCCGGGAGCAGGCGCGCGTAGTGGTCCGGTTCGACCATCAGCAGGCCGAACTGACCCTCGCTGCGCCCGGCCTGGGCAACCGCGTCCTCGACCTGCAGCATGAAGGTCGGGCGGTTGAGCAGGCCGGTGACCTGGTCGCGCTGGCGCAGGTCTTCAACCTCGCGCGCCAGCTCCGGGTCGAACTCCATGCGCCGGCGGAACACCACCTGCAGGCACGATTCGCCCTCGTAGGTGGCCGCGGTGAACTCCATCGTCGCCGGGAAGGCACTGCCGTCCTGGTGTCGGGCATCGAGCTGGTACTGCGGTGGTGGCGCTTCGCCGCGGCTGAGTGACTTCAGCAGCTGCTTGAAATCATCCACGTGCTGGGCGGCGACCATGTCCAGCAACGAGATGCCTTCGACTTCCTCGAAATCCTCGTAACCGAACATGTCCAGATAGGCATCATTGGCGCGGATGTGCATGCCTTCGTGAACATAGGCAATGGGTTCACGCGACGAGGCGATCAGCGCGTCGCAGCGACGCTCGGTCTCGCGCATCTGCGCTTCGATCCGGCGCAGGCCGCGGCGGGCCTGCAGGTCCACCCACTGGTCGCGGACCACTGCCAGCAGGTGTTCGGCGCGCTGGCGCAGGGCGAGGGCGCGAACGCCGTTGCTGCTGGCCTGTACCAGTTCGTCCTCGTCGATGCGCTCGGCCAGCAGCACCAGCGGGATGTCCTTGCCGCTGGCGGCGATGTGCTGGGCCACCAGGGGCAGCGGGATGCTCTGCGAGGGCGCGGCCAGCACCAGGTCGATCGCCTGGCTGGCCAGTACCTGCGACAGCTCGGCCGAGTCCTGCGGGCGCCATGGGCGCACGGCGATGCCGCTGTTGCGCAGGGTGCTGACGATGGCTTCGGCGTTCTCGCCGCTGTCATCGACGATCAGCAGGCGGATGGTGATGTCGTTCGCGTTCTGCATGCACTGCTCCCCAATCTGCAAATCTAGATACACGATGCGTGGCGGCGCGTCCATGCGCGCAACGCTTGCGTGCCTGGAACGGCGATGCGGTTCACACCACGCAGCCGGCCGCGTGCCCGCTGGCCCAGGCCCACTGGAAGTTGTAGCCGCCCAGCCAGCCGGTCACGTCCAGCACCTCGCCGACGAAATGCAGGCCGGGCACGCGCTTGGATTCCAGCGTCGACGAAGAGACTTCGTTGGTATCGACACCGCCCAGGGTGACTTCGGCGGTGCGGTAGCCCTCGGTGCCGCTGGCCACCAGCGGGAAGGCTGAAAGCACCTGTGCTGCCTTGCGCAGGTCCGGCTCGTCCAGCTGGCGCACCGGGCGGTCGGGCAGCCAGTGCTCGCACAGGCGCTGCGCCAGCCGCTTGGGCAGTACATCGCCCAGCACCGTACGCAGTTCCGCGGCGGGGCGTTCGCGCTTCATCTGGCGCAGCCATTCGGCGGCATCCTGGCCGGGCAGCAGATCCAGCGACAGCGCGTCACCGGGTTGCCAGAACGAGGAAATCTGCAGGATGGCCGGGCCACTGACGCCGCGATGGGTCAGCAGCATGAAGTTGCGGAAGCTGGTGCCGTTGCAGCTGGCCTCGACCGGCAGGGCGACGCCGCTGAGCTCGGCCAAGCGCTCCTGGTGGGTACCGCTGAGCGTCAACGGCACCAGGCCGGCGCGGGTGGGCAGCAGCTGGTGGCCGAACTGGCGCGCGATCTCGTAGCCGAACCCGGTTGCACCGAGGCTTGGAATGGACAGGCCGCCGGTGGCGACCACCAGTGAGGCGCAATGGAACAGGCCGTGCGTGGTCTGCACGCGGAAGCCGTCGGTGCCGTGCTCGATGCGTTCCACGCTGCACTGCGTGCGTATCTGCACGCCCGCCTGCTGGCATTCGTCCACCAGCATCTTCACGATCTGTTTGGACGAGACATCGCAGAACAGCTGGCCCAGCTCTTTTTCGTGATAGGCGATGCCGTGGCGCTCGACCATCTCGATGAAATGGTAGGGCGAGTAACGCGCCAGCGCCGACTTGCAGAAATGCGGATTGGCCGAGAGGAAGTTGGCCGGGGTGGTGCCGGTGTTGGTGAAGTTGCAGCGGCCACCACCGGACATCAGGATCTTCTTGCCGATCTTGTTGGCGTGGTCGATGACGTGCACATGCCGGCCTCGCTGGCCCGCCGTGATCGCGGTCATCAGCCCGGCTGCGCCGGCACCGATCACCAGCACGTCGCAGCGGATCGTGCTCATGCCTTGGCGCGCTTTCGCCAGTTGGGGATCACGTCCAGCTGCATCTGATCGTTGAGCAGCTGCACTTCGGCGTCCTGGATCAGCACGCTCCAGCGCATCGCACGCTGGATCTGCTGGCCCCACAGATCGACGAATCCGCCGTCCAGGTCGACCACCGACAGATTGTCGAAGCGGGTCAGGCCCTTGCTCTGCTTCTGCCACCAGATGTCCGACGCATTGCCGCCGTAGTTGACCACCTGCACCTGGCGGCTGCGGTTGCTGGCCTTGCGGATGCGCGACTCGTCCGGATGGCCGAGGTCGATCCACTGCAGGATGTCGCCGGTGTAGTCGTGTTCCCACAGGTCCGGCTCATCGTCGGTACTCAGGCCTCGGCCGAACTCCAGGCGGTCGCCAGCGTTCAGCGCGAAGGCGAGCAGGCGCACCATCAGGCGTTCGTCGGTTTCAGACGGATGCTGGGCCAGGGTCAGGTTGTGGGTCGCGTAGTAGCCGCGATCCATGTCGCTGATCTGCAGTTCGGCCTTGCGGATGGTGGCGGTGAGGGCCATGAAGATCCAGAGGGGTAAAGACCGTCAATGATAGAGGTTTGCCCCGGGGGTGTCCGGTATGGGGGTGTCGGCAGGCCGTGATCGGTGGCACGCTGGCCGCCCTGATGCTTCCGGCTTGCCCTGTCGTATGTCCCGTTCACGTCCGCGCCGCGTGCAGATCTTCGGCGCCCCGACCACGTCATGAGCACGCCCAGTCGGCTGCAGCTGCCGCCCGGCAACTGGGTTTCCCTGCTGGAAGGGCTGTGCGCGCGTTTCCCGCGCATCGACCGGTTGCAATGGGAGAGTCGCTTCGCGCGGGGGCGGGTGCAGGACGCGCAGGGCAGGGCGCTGGCGGCCGACATGCCGTGGCAGGTGGGGCTGGAGATCCGCTACTTCCGTGAAGTGGCCGACGAGCCGGTGATTCCCTTCGTGGAGACCATCCTGCATCACGACGCGCACCTGCTGGTGGCTGACAAGCCGCACTTCCTGCCGACCGCGCCTGCCGGTGCCTTTGTGCGCGAAACCCTGTTGGCGCGGTTGGTTGAACGCACCGGCAATACAGACTTGGTGCCGTTGCACCGGCTGGACCGGTTGACGGCTGGTCTGGTGCTGTTCTCCACCCAAGCGGAAACGCGCGACGCCTACCAGCGCCTGTTCCGTGAGCGCCGCATCGAGAAGACCTACGAGGCGCTGGCACCGGCTTTGCCCGATCTGCGGTTTCCGCTGGAACGGCACAGCCGGTTGCAGCCAGGGGAGCCGTTCTTCCGGATGGCTGAAGTTCCCGGCGAGCCGAATGCACGGACCCGTATCGAGCTCATCGAAGAGCACGGCCCGGTCTGGCGCTACCGGCTCGTGCCGGAATCCGGACGCAAGCATCAGCTGCGCGTCCATATGGCCGCACTGGGCGCGCCGATCCTGGGCGACGGGTTCTATCCGCAGCTGCAGGACCGGTCGCAGGGTGAGGGCGAGCCACCGCTGCAGCTGCTGGCGCAGGCACTGGCCTTCGACGATCCGTTGACCGGCCAGCGGCGCAGCTTCCGCAGTGCGCGCACCTTGAGTGTTTGCGGCTGACGCGCGGCCGGATTCACCTGCTCGGGCGGCGCGCCAGCCAGCGGTCCAGCTCGGCAGCGAACAGCTGGCGGTCACGCGCACCCAGAGGGGGCGGTCCACCGGTCTGCACGCCCGCGCCGCGCAGTTCTTCCATGAAATTGCGCATCGACAGCCGCTCGGCCATGTTGTTGGGGGTGTACAGCTGGCCACGCGGGTTCAGCGCCACGCCCTTCTTCTCCAGCACCAGCGCGGCCAGGGGGATGTCCTGGGTGACCACCAGATCGCCGGCGGCCACCCGCTCGACAATGGCGCTGTCAGCCACGTCCAGCCCCTGCGGCACCTGGATCGAGCGCAGCCAGCGCGACGGCGGGGTGCGGATCCACTGGTTGGCGACCAGGGTCAGCTCGACGCCCACCCGTTCAGCGGCGCGGAACAGGATGTCGCGAATGACGACAGGGCAGGCGTCTGCGTCCACCCAGATGCGGGGGAGCAGGGGTTCAGCTCGGGTTTCAGCTTCAGTCATTTACCCAGTGTAGGGTAGGAAAAACCTGAATGGGGGCCCGGGTTTAGCCTCGATCTGGTGCAACCCCTTGCCCTGCCTAGGGGCCGGCCATTTGTCGCTGAATATCAAGGCTATCGCTTTTTACTCAAAACACGCGTATCGTCTGGCCCACTGTGTTTGCTAGGGTCACCGTGAATCGTGGCCTGGTGCAGTTGATCTCACGATCCGCTCATCGATCCGCTTTACCAACGCCTGCAACTCAGTCTCGGCCCCGATACCCGGTGGCTGCGATTTTTTTCAACATGTGTTTCAGGAGTTAGTAAATATGTCTGATCGTCAGACCGGCACTGTCAAGTGGTTCAACGACGCCAAGGGCTTCGGCTTCATCACCCCGGAAAGCGGCCCGGACCTGTTCGTGCATTTCCGCGCGATCCAGGGCACCGGCTTCAAGACCCTGCAGGAAGGCCAGAAGGTTACCTTCGTCGCCGTCCAGGGCCAGAAGGGTATGCAGGCTGACCAGGTGCAGGCGGTCTAATCCGTCTGCTACCGTTTGGTAGCCAGAACGCCGGGAGCGAAAGCTCCCGGCGTTTTTCGTTATGGGCTTCTTGCAGCGTCGAGCCAGGCCCGGCTCTACAAAGGGCATGCACCCGGCACGGTACGATGCAGGCCTCCCCAAGGATCGTCCCCATGCGCATCGTCCATCATCTGGAAAACTCCCGTTCGCTGCGCGTGCTGTGGATGCTGGAGGAGCTGGGGCTGGACTACGAGCTGCGCCGCTACCCGCGCGACCCGAAGACGATGCTGGCGCCGCCGGAACTGCGCCAGGTGCACCCGCTGGGCAAGGCGCCGGTGCTGCAGGATGGTGAGCTGATCCTCGCCGAATCCGGTGCCATCCTCGACTACCTGGTTGACCGCTACGACGTGCAGCGGCAGCTGTCGCCGTCGCCGGTGCCGGCCGACGGCAAAGAGCGCATCGATTACCGCTACTGGCTGCACTATGCCGAAGGCTCGGCGATGCCGCCGATGCTGCTGACGCTGGTGATCAGCCGCATCCGCAGCGCGCCGATGCCGTTCTTCGCGCGGCCGATCGCCCGCAGCATCGCCGACAAGGCCGAGCGCGGTTTCGTCGGCCCGCAGCGACGCCTGCATCTGGACTGGATGGAACGGCGCCTGGCCGAAAGCCCGTGGTTTGCCGGCGAGCGCTTCACCGCCGCGGACATCCAGATGAGCTTCCCGATCCAGGCAGCAGCCGCACGCGGCGGCGGTCTGGACGACAAGCCGGCGCTGCGTGGCTTCCTCAAGCGCATCGGCGAGCGTCCGGCCTACCAGCGTGCCGAGGCGCACGGTGGCGCATTGCAGGCCCTGCGCGGCGATTGAGGACGGTCGTCGCCGCCCCCATGCTGTGTTCATGGATACCACAGCTCCCCAGTTCGACAACCGCCTGCTGAACCTGCTGCCGGGCGATCCCGAGTCCGGTCCGCGCCGGCGCGAAGTGCTGGGGGCGGCCTGGTCGCCAGTGATGCCGACGCCTGTTGCAGCGCCGGTGCTGCTGGCGTGGTCGCCGGAGGTTGCCGCGATGCTCGGATTCGGTCCTGCGCAGGTCGAGGATGAGGGCTTTGCCGAGGTGTTCGGTGGCAACGCGCTGTATGCGGGCATGCAGCCGTGGGCGGCCAACTATGGGGGCCATCAGTTCGGCCATTGGGCCGGGCAGCTGGGTGATGGTCGCGCCATCTCGCTGGGCGAATTGATCGGCGCCGATGGCAGGCACTGGGAACTGCAGTTGAAGGGGGCCGGGCCAACGCCGTACTCGCGTGGCGCCGACGGCCGTGCAGTGCTGCGCTCGTCGATCCGTGAATTCCTGTGCAGCGAGGCGATGCATCACCTCGGCGTGCCGACTACCCGCGCCCTGTCGCTGGTCGGCACCGGCGAAGACGTGGTGCGCGACATGTTCTATGACGGTCATCCGCGTGCGGAGCCCGGCGCGATCGTCTGCCGGGTATCGCCCTCGTTCCTGCGCTTTGGTTCGTTTGAACTGCCTGCTTCACGTGGCGAGACTGCACTGTTGAAGCAGATGGTCGACGCCTGCATCGCCCGCGATTTCCCGGAACTGAAGGGGCAGGGCGAGGTGCTGTATGGCGACTGGTTCGCACAGATCGCCGTGCGCACCGCTGAGATGATCGCCCACTGGATGCGCGTCGGCTTCGTGCATGGGGTGATGAACACCGACAATCTTTCCGTGCTCGGCGTGACCCTGGACTACGGCCCCTATGGCTGGGTCGAAGACTTCGATCCGGACTGGACGCCGAACACCACCGATGCGCAGGGGCGTCGCTATCGTTTCGGCACCCAGCCGCAGGTGGCGTACTGGAACCTCAGCCGTCTCGCGCAGGCGCTGTCGCCGTTGTTCGCCGACGTGCAGCCGCTGCAGGCAGGGTTGGCCGCCTACCAGGCGACCTTTGTCGCCTGCACCCGTCGCGATGTGGCGGCCAAGCTGGGTCTGGCGGCGGCCGACGATGCCGATCTGCAGCTCTACCAGCGCTGGCAGCAGCTGATGCAGGACGGCGGCATGGACATGACCCTGGCATGGCGTGCGTTGATGCGCATCGATGCCAACGCGCCCGACGCGGGGGTACTGGCCGAGGTCTTCTACGACGCCGAGCGCCAGCACGCGGTGCAGGAACCCCTGCAGCAGTGGCTGCAGGACTATGCGGCACGGCTGCGTGCCGATCCGCTGTCGGCAGTCGAGCGCGTCGCGAAGATGGGCGCAGCCAATCCGCTGTATGTGCTGCGCAACTGGCTGGCACAGGAAGCAATCGACCGCGCCGAACAGGGCGACCTGGGCAGTGTGCATGCCCTGCAGGACGTGTTGCGTGACCCATACACCGAACGGCCGGGGTTGGAGCACTATGCCGGCAAGCGCCCGGCGTGGGCCGACAACCGCGCCGGCTGCTCGATGCTGTCCTGCAGTTCCTGAGGGTGGGTTTTGGCAGGGCTGCGCCCTGCACCTGCAGAGGCCAGGTCAACAGCCAGAGCAAAAGCTGGGTTCCGTGGTTTGGCGGGGCGGTGTCGGAGTGCGGGGGCGCCGCAAGTACGTCCTTGTAGGCTTGGCAGCCGCATCCATGCGGCTGACACCCCGCATTCCGACACCGCCCCACCTCCGACAGATTCCCGCTGCTGTGGGTAGGTGTCGACCTTGGTCGACACGGTGGATCCACGCCATGCGTGGATGCTCTTCGTTCAATTCTCGAAATATTCGATTTCGATAGAGATTCATCCACGCATGGCGTGGATCTACTGGCCACCGGCAAACTGTCGAAGGCGGGGCACTGTGGGTTTGCGGGGTGTGAGCCGCATGGATGCGGCGACCAAGCCTCCATGGACGGATTCACGGCGCCCCCGCAGACCCGCAGTGCCCCGCCATCCCACGGAATGCACGCCGTTGCTGTTGCCTCGGCTGTTGCTGCTGCCTCTGCAGGTGCCGGGCGCAGCCCGGCCGAACCCCTCAACAGGCAGCCGGCGCCCGGAACAGGTACCCTATGCCGCCATCAGACAACCGAATCGCCATGACCGACGCCATCGTCGCTCCGCAGTGGGCCTCGCGCCTGCGCGACATCGCCGACTTCCCCAAGCCGGGCATCCTGTTCAAGGACATCATGCCGCTGCTCGCTCACAGCGAGGACTTCCGTGGCGCGGTCGTGGCGATGGCTGATCGCTGGCGCGATCAGAAGCTGGACGCGGTGGTCGGCATCGAATCGCGTGGCTTCATTCTGGGCGCGGCCATGGCGCTGGAACTGGGCGTCGGCTTCGTGCCGGTGCGCAAGCCGGGCAAGCTGCCGGGCAAGGTGCTGCGCGAGGAATACACGCTGGAGTACCGCAGCGACTGCATTGAAGTACATGCCGATGCACTGCCGGCCGGTGCGCGCGTGGCGATCATCGACGACGTGCTGGCTACCGGCGGCACGCTGGTTGCGGCGCTGTCGCTGGTGCGCCGCCTGGGCGTGGACGTGGTCGGCGCCGGCGTGCTGGTCGAGCTGGACGGCCTGGGTGGCCGTGGCCGCTGGGAAGCGGATCTGCCGCTGCACACCGAACTGGTGTTCTGATTCGGTCGCCGGGCAGGGCCCGGCGCTACCCACGGTAAGCAGGTAGCGCCGGGCCATGCCCGGCGGATGTCCTGCCCGTTACATCATCCGCACGCGGAACCGTCGGCCCTTGATCTTGCCGGCTTCCAGCTTCGCCACCGCCTTGTTGACCTGCTCGCGGGCGATCGCCACGTAGGAACGGGTCGGGAAGATCGCGATCTTGCCGATGAACTTGGCCGACAGGCCGGCGTCGCCGGTGAGTGCGCCGAGGATGTCGCCCGCGCGCAGCTTGTCGGTCTTGCCGCCATCGATACGCAGGGTGCGCATCGCCGCCTGCGGCAGCTCGGCCGGGCGCGACGTCGCCAGCGGCGTCTTCTGCCAGTCCAGCGGCTCGCCGCGCTGCGCTTCGATGGCGTCGGCGCGGTTCTTTTCACGGCCCGCCACCAAGCTGATCGCCAGACCACTGGCGCCGGCACGACCGGTACGGCCGACACGGTGCTGGTAGCTCTCGACGTCGGTCGGCAGCTCGTAGTTGATCACTGCGGCCAGCTCTTCCACATCCAGCCCGCGCGCGGCAACGTCGCTGGCAACCAGCACGTTGCAGCTGCGGTTGGCCAGGCGCAGCAGCACTTCCTCGCGGTCGCGCTGCTCCATGTCGCCATGCAGGGCGAGCGCGGAGAAGCCGAACTGCTGCAGCGAGTTGGCCACTTCGTCCACGTCCTTGCGGGTGTTGCAGAACACCACGGCCGATTCGGGCGTGTACTTCAGCAGCAGGCCAGCCAGCGCCTTCTGCCGGTGTGCCGGTTCGACCTCGCAGAACAGATGGCGGATGGCCGGCGCCTGGTCGGCGCCTTCCACTGTCACTTCCACCGCATCGCGCAGCAGGTCGCGGGCCATGGCGCGGATGGTGTCGGGGAAGGTGGCCGAGAACAGCAGGCTCTGGCGATCGCGGTGGGTGCGGCCGGCGATCTCACGGATCGGTTCTTCGAAGCCCATGTCGAGCATGCGGTCCGCTTCGTCCAGCACCAGCGTGCGCACGGCGCCCAGATTCAGTGCGCGCTTGCGCGCCAGTTCCTGCACGCGGCCGGGCGTGCCGACCACCACGTGCGGATCGTGGCTTTCCAGCGAGGCCAGCTGCGGGCCCAGCGGCGTGCCGCCGGTCAGCAGCAGCAGCTTCAGATTGGGGATGCCGGTGGCCAGCTTGCGGATCTGCTTGGCCACCTGGTCGGCCAGCTCGCGGGTGGGGCACAGCACCAGCCCCTGCACGCGGATCAGGCTGGGGTCGATGGACTGCAGCAGGCCCAGGCCGAAGGCGGCGGTCTTGCCGCTGCCGGTCGGGGCTTGGGCAATGACATCGCGGCCATCGAGGATGGCGGGCAGGCTCTGCGCCTGGATCGGCGTGAGGGTGGTGTAGCCGAGGGCATCCAGGCCGGGCTGCAGGGCCGGGCTCAGCGGCAGGGTCGAAAAGTCAGTCATGGCGCATTGTACCTGCGCGCGCGCCCGGTCCCGCCTCGGAGCCTTCATCCATGCATGGCGTGGATCCACCGGGGGAGGCGGCGCCTTTGGAATTCAGTAGATCCACGCCATGCGTGGATGCTCTGGCCGTCCCCTCAGCCCAGCCCGAGGGCCTCCAGCTGCGCAGCCATCGCCTGCAACTGCTCCTGGGTGGCCGGCTTTCCAGCGGCGCTGGGTTCCAGCAGCAGCTGGTGGAACCACGGGTTGGCGTGCTGCGTGTCGAAATGGAACGCACAGCTGGCCTGCTCGCCCATCACCGCCTGCACGATCCCGATCAGCGTGTCTTCGGCGTCGTCGACATTGCCCTGCCCATAGCGATCATCCAGCAGGCGCAACGGGATCGGCAGCAGGGTGGGAGATGCGGGCATGCCTCAAGTCTAACGATCCACATTGGACACGAGCAGAAGAAGACTCAGGCCGCGTCAACATGGAACTGGATCAGGCCGCAGTGCAGGCACTCGAACGTGTAGAAGCCGATATCTGCACCGGGTGCGTAGTCGCTGGCCAGCTCCGACCAAAGCGCTTCGTCGGCGTCATTGGCCGCGCACCATGCCGCGATGGTCGCTGCCGAGGCCTGGCTCACCTGTTCCATGGTGGCGTCGCCCAGGAAGCGGCAGACATCATTGCAATGTGCCAGCCATTTTTCCCCTTGAAAACTGACATAGCCTGGCGTGCGCCGGGACAGCTCTTCCAAAGCGGTTTCGGGCACGCTTTCGTCGATGTCCAGGCTCCACGCAAATGCGATATCCAGCGCCGACGCTGCACGGCCATCGGCAATGCACCAAGGGCAGATCTGCTCCGAATAGTCTTCGCGCCCTGCGTGGATGGCATTGTGCAGGTACACGTATCCACGCGCCTGCTGGCAGACCCTGCAT
Source organism: Stenotrophomonas sp. 82F1 (assembly GCF_056861525.1). Lineage (NCBI taxonomy): Bacteria > Pseudomonadati > Pseudomonadota > Gammaproteobacteria > Lysobacterales > Lysobacteraceae > Stenotrophomonas > Stenotrophomonas sp. 82F1. Next base: position 13,733 of record NZ_JBSPUD010000037.1, on the reverse strand, counting down.
GCAGTAGTGGACGGCCCCACGTTGCCCGTCGCAACCGGGTCCGGGTGGTAGCGGAAGTTTGGAAAGTCATTGATGCTCATGGTGTCCATCCAGTGCAGCGCAGGGGACGTTCTTGTACGACCCGCGGATGGTCCTGGCAAGCCGGGAGGGTCGCTCAGCCCAGCACCGCCAGCACGCCCTGATGGATCGCCAGACCGCCGAACAGCAGCCAGCCGAACAGGATCAGCGCCAGCAGCAGCGGCTTCAGACCGGCTTGGCGCAGGGCCGAGACGTGGGTGGTCAGGCCCAGTGCGGCCATCGCCATCGCCAGCAGCACGGTATCCAGCTGCACCAGTCCTGCCTGCACACCCGCCGGCAGCAGGTGCAGCGAATTGAGGCCAGCGACTGCCACGAAACCGAACGCGAACCACGGCACCACGATCTTGGCCTTGCCGCCGTCCAGCGTTGCCTTGCCGCCACGCGCCAGCCACAGCGACAGCGCGATCAGGAACGGGGCCAGCAGCATCACCCGCACCATCTTGGTGATGACCGCGGTATCGGCGGCCGGCTCGCTCACCGCGCGTCCGGCGGCGACCACCTGCGCGACCTCGTGCACGGTCGCGCCGGTGAACAGGCCGTACTGCTGCGCGTCCATCGCCAGCCAGCCATGTGACTGCATCAGCGCGTAGAGCGCGGGATACAGGAACATCGCTACCGTGCCGAACACCACCACCGTCGATACCGCCACCGTCACCTGCGCGGCACGCCCGCGTACCACCGGTTCGGCGGCCATGACGGCGGCCGCACCGCAGATCGCACTGCCGGCACCGATCAGCATGGCCGCTTCGCGCTCCATCTTGAACACCCGCACGCCCAACCAGCAGGCCAGGCCGAAGGTGCTCGCCACCACCAGCACGTCCATCAGCACGCCGGCCACGCCGACGTGGCCGATGTCCTGGAAGGTCAGCCGCAGGCCGTACAGCACGATGCCGGCGCGCAGCAGCCAATGCTTGGAGAAGCCGACGCCCGCCGCGCTGGCAGGGGCCAGCCGCGGGTAGAACGTATTGCCGACCACGATGCCAGCGATGATCGCCACGGTCAGCGCGCTCAGGCCGTGCGCCTGCAGCCACGGCAGCTCGGCCAGATACAGCGAGGCGGCCGCGACCAGGCCGACCAGCAGCAGGCCGGGCAGCCGAGGTTGCCAGCGCTGGCGCAGGGCGGGCAGGGACCAGGATGAGAGAGCGGGGGCGTTCATGGAGGTTGAAGGCTCTGAAGAGGCCATGCCAGCGTGCGCTCACCCCGTTGACCTGTAAAACGAATAATATTGGTGAAAATTACCTATCTCGCAGGTTGAATATGCGCCTGACCCTCCGCCAGCTGCAGGTCTTCGTCGCCATTGCCGATCATGGCAGCACCACGGCCGCCGGCCAGGCAATCGCCCTCTCGCAATCGGCCAGCAGTGCCGCGCTGCAGGAACTGGAGGCACATTTCGGCACGCCGCTGTTCGACCGCATCGGCCGTCGCCTGGCGTTGAACGGCCACGGCCGGGCGTTGTTGGAACCGGCGCGCGCGCTGCTGGTCAATGCCTCCGATCTGGAGCGGCAACTGGCGGCGGGCGGTGACCCGGCCCAAGGCGCACCGCTGCGGCTGGTACTGGCGGCCAGCACCACCATCGGCAACTACCTGCTGCCGCCGCGTATTGCCGACCTGCTGCGGCAGGCACCGCAGGCCGAGGTCGATCTGCGCATCGACAACAGCGCTGGCGTGGTTGCGGCCGTTCAACGATTGGACGTCGACGCCGGTCTGATCGAAGGCCCGTGCCACGAGCGCGGGCTGCAGGTGACTGCCTGGCAGCAGGACCCGTTGGTGATCGTGGCAGCCGCGGATGTGCCCCAACGCTGGTCGCTGGATGAACTGCGCGCCGCACGCTGGCTGCTGCGCGAGCCCGGATCCGGCACCCGCGAAGCCGTCGAACAGGCATTGCTGCCACATCTGCGCGGCTTCGCGCAGACGCTGCAACTGGGCAATACCGAAGCGATCAAGCAGGCCGCCATCGCCGGCCTCGGCCTGGCCTGCCTGTCCCGCCACGCCCTGGAAGAGCCCCTGGCCCTGGGCCGCCTGCGCATTCTGGAGACCCCGCTGCCCACCCTGCAGCGCACGCTGTGGCTGGTACGCCACCCCGGCAAGCGATGGTTGCCGGGTTTGCAGGCGCTGCTGGGGGACGTGGAGTAGTCCGCTGGTATCCAGTCGATTGCATCCATTGGAAGATCCTGCGGCGATCATCCACGCATGGCGTGGATCTACTGTGTCGACCAAGGTCGACACCTACCGACAGCAGCGGGAAACTGTCCAAGGCGGGGTGATGTGGGGCTGCAGGACCGTTGGCGCCATGGATGGCGGCATCGAGCCCCCATGGAAGGGTTTACGGCGTGTCCTGCAGCCCCGCATCACCCCGCCATCCCACGGCAAGCCCGCTTCAGGCTGTTGCTGTTGCTGCGGCCGTTGCCCCGCGGGGGCCGGGCGCCGCCCGGCCATGCCCCGCAACCCGCTACAATGGTCGGATGCCTCTGATTACTCTGCAAAACGTCGACTTCAGCGTCGGCGGCCCGCTGTTGCTGGAAAAAGCCGAACTGTCGATCGAACCGGGCGAGCGTATTGCCCTGATCGGCCGCAACGGCGCCGGCAAATCGACCCTGCTCAAGCTGCTGTCCGGCGACCACAAGCCCGATGACGGCGAAGTGCGCGTGCAGCAGGGCGTGCGCGTGACCCGCCTGGAGCAGGAAGTGCCGCACGGCGCCGCCGGCAGCGTGTTCGACGTCGTCGCCGATGGCCTGGGCGAACTGGGCCAATGGCTCGCCGAATTCCATCACCTCAGCCACGCCGAAGTATTCGATGGCGAAGCGCTGGGCAACGTCCAGGCCAAGATCGATGCCGCCAACGGCTGGGGCCTGGACCAGCGCGTCAGCGAAACGCTGACCAAGCTCGATCTCGATGGCGACGCGGAGTTCGCGCGCCTGTCCGGCGGCATGAAGCGCCGCGTGCTGCTCGGCCGTGCGCTGGTCTCCAGCCCCGACCTGCTGTTGCTGGACGAACCGACCAACCACCTGGACATCGAAGCCATCGACTGGCTCGAAATGTTCCTCAAGAACTGGAACGGCAGCGTGGTGTTCGTCACCCATGACCGCCGCTTCCTGCGCGCGCTGGCCACCCGCATCGTCGAGATCGATCGCGGCCAGGTCACCAGCTGGCCGGGCGACTGGGCCAACTACGAGCGCCGCCGCGAAGAACGCCTCAATGCGCAGGCGCAGGAAAACGCACGGTTCGACAAGCTGCTGGCGCAGGAAGAAGTGTGGATCCGCCAGGGCATCAAGGCCCGCCGCACCCGTGACGAAGGCCGCGTGCGCCGCCTGAAGGCGATGCGCAACGAGCGTTCCGCGCGCCGCGACCTCAGTGGCAACGTCAAGATGGAAGCGGCCCAGGGCGTGAGCTCGGGCAAGAAGGTCATCGACATCAAGGACATCTCGTTCGCCTTCGGCGATCGCACGATGGTCCGCGATTTCTCCACCACCATCCTGCGCGGCGACCGCATCGGCCTGATCGGTCCCAACGGCAGTGGCAAGACCACGCTGCTGAAGCTGCTGCTGGGCGAGCTGCAGCCGCAGAAGGGTGAAGTCAACGCCGGCACCAACCTGCAGGTTGCGTACTTCGACCAGTACCGTGCAGTGCTGCGCGAAGACTGGAGCGCGATCGAGAACGTGGCCGAAGGCCGCGATTTCCTCGAGTTCAATGGCAAGCGCAAGCACGTGCATGCCTACCTGCAGGACTTCATGTTCACCCCCGAGCGTGCGCGCGCGCCGATCACCCGCCTGTCCGGTGGCGAGCGCAACCGCCTGCTGCTGGCCAAGCTGTTCGCGCAGCCGTCCAACCTGCTGGTGATGGACGAACCGACCAACGATCTGGACGTGGAAACCCTGGAGCTGCTGGAAGAGCTGCTGGGCGAATACAACGGCACCTTGCTGCTGGTCAGCCATGATCGTGACTTCATCGACAACGTGGTGACCTCCACGCTGGTGATGGAAGGCGATGGCGTGATCGGTGAGTACGTGGGTGGCTACAGCGACTGGCAGCGTTACGCGGCCAGCGTGGCCGCAGCGCCTGCGGTGGTTGCCGCGGCCAAGCCCGCTGCCACTGCGCCGGTGGCGGCTGCGGAACCGGCTGCGCCCAAGCGCAAGCTCCCCTACAAGGAAGCGCGCGAGCTGGAGCAGCTGCCGAAGACGATCGAAAAGCTCGAAGGCGATGTCGAAGGCCTGACCGCGGCGATGAACGATCCGTCGTTCTACACGCGCAGCAGTGCCGAAGTGACCGCGCACACCCAGCAGCTGGCCAAGGTGCAGGCCGAGCTGGATGCCGCGTATGCGCGCTGGGAAGAGCTGGAAGGCTGATCGTCGAGCCGCCGTGGGCTGATTGTTGTAGAGCCGAGCCAACGCTCGGCTCATCGCGATCCGGCCGGAGAGCAGCCGAGCGCAGGCTCGGCTCTACAGGTGCGAGGGCGCTAACGTGCCCTTGACCTATTTAACCCCGTGCAGATCCCGCAACTGGCTCGTGCGGCTGCCGAAGTACGCCGCCAGATCGGCGATGTCCTGATCGCTCAGGTCCTTCGCCTGCGGTGTCATCAGCGCATGCTGGCGGTCACCGGCACGGTAGGCCTGCAGCGCATGCGCTAGGTAGTCGCCATATTGCCCACCCAGCTTCGGATAGGTCGGATCGATCGGCGCATTGCCGTCGGCACCGTGGCAATCGATGCAGCTCTGGCTGGTGGCCTTGCTCTTGACCTTGGCGCGGGCCTCACCGGCGGCTTCACGCCCGGCAGGCAGGCCCGCGGATGAAGACGATCCGTGCTCGCCGCTGGCATGACCGGGATCGCCGGCGGATTTCTCGCTGTTCTCCACCTGTGACTGCGAGCAGGCCGCCAGCAGCAGGGCGACGGACAGGGCGATGGCGTGACGCAGGGGATGCGCGGCTTTCGACATGGGCGGGCCTTACTTCACGGTGGACAGGTAAACAGCGAGATCGGCGATCTCCTGTTCGCTGAAACTCATCGACTGCGCCTGCATCGTCGGATGCCGGCGCTTGCCCTGGCGGTACTCGGTCAGGGCCTGGGTCAGGTACTGCTGGGTCTGGCCACCGATCTTCGGTACCCGGTAACTGGGGTAGGCGTTCTTGTAACCGGTGATGCCGTGGCACCCCTGGCAGGTATAGGCCAGCACACGGCCATTGTCGAAACTGCCGGTGGGCGTGGCGGCCGCCGGCACAGGGGCCGTAGCCGATGCCGGGGCGGGTGCTGCAGGAGCAGAAGCAGGAGCGGGCTGTGCGGCGGCCCCGAGGGGCAGGAGGACGGCCAGAGCGAGACAAGCGGCGAGCGGCTGCGGGCGCATGGTGTCTTTTCCGGGGATTCGGGTCTGGTCGTTCCGGCGTGGGGTACGGAACGACCCGAGTATAGCCTCAGGTTTCATCTAGCTGAAATGGGGGTCGGCCCGACCGGCGGCGTGAAGACACCATGACCTTTGGGATATGGTGTTGCCGTGAAGTGGTGCATTACTTTGCTACCACACCTGCCCACGCATCCTCCAGGGATCTGACGATGTCGCACCAAACCTTCCTGCCCGGCCCCCGCAGCGGACTCTGCGCTGCCGCGCTGCTGCTCTCCACCTCCCTGCTGCTGAGCGGCTGCGCCGCTGGGCCCAACAACGAGGCCAAGGCGGCCGAGACCAAGGACGAGAAGAAGGTCGAGGCGGTGCCGGTGGAAGTGGCCGTGGCCAGCCATCGCGCGGTGGCCGCCAGCTACACCGGAACCGCCGCACTGGAGCCGCGCGCCGAATCGCAGGTGGTTGCCAAGACCTCGGGCGTCGCGTTGGCGGTGCTGGTCGAGGAAGGGCAGCGGGTCAGCGCCGGGCAGCCGCTGGTTCGCCTGGATCCGGACCGCGCGCGCCTGGCCGTAGCGCAGAGCGAAGCGCAGATGCGCAAATTGGAAAACGACTATCAGCGTGCGCAGAAGCTGGTCGCCCAGCAGCTGGTCAGTGCGGCCAGCGTCGACCAGTTGCGCTACGACCTGGAAAACGTGCGCGCCCAGTACCGCCTGGCCACGCTGGAACTGTCGTACACCACCGTGGTCGCACCGATTTCCGGCGTGATCGCCTCGCGGTCGATCAAGACCGGCAACTTCGTGCAGATCAACACGCCGATCTTCCGCATCGTCGACAACTCGCGGCTGGAAGCCACCCTCAACGTGCCCGAGCGTGAGCTGGCGACGTTGCGCGCAGGCCAGCCGGTCACGTTGTCGGCCGATGCGCTGCCGGGCCAGACCTTCACCGGTGTCGTCGACCGAATCGCGCCGGTGGTGGATTCGGGCAGTGGCACCTTCCGTGTGGTCAGTGCCTTCGATGGCGCCGCGCAGTCGCTGCAGCCGGGCATGTTCGGCCGCATCCGCATCGACTACGACCAGCGTGCCGATGCGCTGGTGGTGCCGCGCCTGGCACTGCTGGACGATGGTGAACCGGCGGTGTTCCGGGTGCGCGAGGGCAAGGTCGCGCGGGTGCCGGTCAAGCTTGGCTATGCCGAAGGGCCGTGGGTGGAAATCCGTGAGGGCCTGGCCGCTGGCGACCAGATCGTCACCGCCGGCAAGGTCGCCCTGCGCGATGGCACGGCGGTGCAGGTGATCGCCGATCCGAAGGCCAAGGCAAAGACGGTAGCCACCTCGGCCAAGCCGGCAGAGAAGGCCGGGAGCACGCAATGACCGCGCCCGGCCACGACCCCGGTGCCTCGCCAGGGAGCGACGGCGCCGCCGCAGGCATGCGTGGCGGCCTGGTGGAGTTCGCCACCCGCCGTCGCGTCACCATCGCCATGTGCACGGTCACCCTGCTGCTGTTCGGCCTGATCGCGCTGGGCAACCTCAAGGTCAACCTGCTGCCCGACCTGAGCTATCCGACGCTGACCGTGCGCACCGAGTACACCGGTGCGGCGCCGACTGAAATCGAAACCCTGATCACCCAGCCGGTTGAAGAAGCCGTGGGCGTGGTCAAGAACCTGCGCAAGCTGAAGTCGGTGTCGCGCACCGGCCAGAGTGATGTGGTGCTCGAGTTCGCCTGGGGCACCAACATGGACCAGGCCAGCCTGGAAGTGCGCGACAAGATGGAAGCGCTGAACCTGCCACTGGAAGCCAAGGCGCCGGTGCTGCTGCGCTTCAATCCCTCCACCGAGCCGATCATGCGCCTGGTGCTGTCGACCAAGGCCGCGCCCGCGACCGACGAAGAAGCGATCCGTGAACTGACCGGTCTGCGCCGCTATGCCGACGAAGACCTGAAGAAGAAGCTGGAGCCGGTCACCGGCGTGGCGGCGGTCAAGGTCGGCGGTGGCCTGGAAGACGAGATCCAGGTTGACATCGACCAGCAGAAACTGGCCCAGCTCAACCTGCCGATCGACACCGTCATCAAGCGCCTGAAGGAAGAGAACATCAACATTTCCGGCGGGCGCCTGGAGGAGGGCTCGCAGCGCTTCCTGGTGCGTACCGTCAACCAGTTCGCTGACCTGGAAGAGATCCGCAACCTGCTGGTCACCACCCAGTCCGCCAACGGCAGCGCGGCCGATTCGGCGCTGCAGCAGATGTTCAACATCGCTGCCTCGACCGGCTCGGCTGCGGCGGTTGCTGCTGCATCGGCCGCGCAGAGCGCTTCGTCGGGCGGTGCGTCCAGCGTGGTCGCCAACGGTGTGCCGGTGCGCCTGAAGGACGTGGCCACCGTGCGCCAGGGCTACAAGGAGCGCGAAGCGGTCATCCGCCTGGGCGGCAAGGAATCGGTCGAACTGGCGATCTACAAGGAAGGCGATGCCAATACCGTTGCCACCGCCGAGGCGCTGCGCAAGCGGCTTGAGCAGATCAAGGCAACGTTCCCGGCCGATGCCGAACTGACCACCATCGAAGACCAGTCGCGCTTCATCGAGCATGCCATCGCCGACGTCAAGAAGGACGCGGTGATCGGTGGCCTGCTGGCGATCCTGATCATCTTCCTGTTCCTGCGCGACGGCTGGAGCACGTTCGTGATCAGCCTGTCGTTGCCGGTCTCGATCATCGCCACGTTCTTCTTCATGGGCCAGCTCGGGCTGAGCTTGAACGTGATGTCGCTGGGCGGCCTGGCACTGGCCACGGGCCTGGTGGTGGATGACTCGATCGTGGTGCTGGAGAGCATCGCAAAGGCGCGCGAACGCGGCCTCGGCATCCTGCAGGCGGCCATCGCCGGTACCCGCGAAGTGAGCATGGCCGTGGTCGCTTCGACCCTGACCACCATCGCGGTGTTCCTGCCGTTGGTGTTCGTCGACGGCATCGCCGGCCAGCTGTTCCGCGACCAGGCGCTGACCGTGGCCATCGCCATCGCGATCTCGCTGCTGGTGTCGATGACCCTGATTCCGATGCTGAGCTCGCTGAAGGGCCGGCCGCCGCTGGCATTCCCGGAGGAAGCTGCGGCCGAGCCGTGGCAGCCGCAGAGCCGCTGGCAGAAGCCGGTCGCGCTCGGCCGTCGTGGTGTGATGGCAACGATGCGCTGGAGCTTCTACGCGCTGGCGTGGCTGGTGGTGCGCCTCTGCCGCGGCGTGGCTGCGGTGGTCGGCCCGGTGATGCGGAAGGCCAGCGACATCGCGATGAAGCCGTACGCCGGTGCCGAGCGCGGCTACCTGCGGTTGCTGCCCGGCGCGCTGGCCCACCCCGGCAAAGTGCTGGGCCTGGCCGCACTGGCGTTCGTCGGCACGATGGCACTGGTGCCGATGCTCGGCGCCGACCTGATCCCGCAGTTGGCGCAGGACCGTTTCGAAATGACGGTCAAACTGCCGGCGGGCACGCCGCTGAAGCAGACCGATGCGCTGGTGCGTGAGCTGCAGCTGGCGCATGGCAAGGGCGAAGGCGTGGCATCGCTGTATGGCGTCAGCGGCAGCGGCACCCGCCTGGATGCCAGCCCCACCGAGAGTGGAGAGAACATCGGCAAGCTGACCATCGTGATGGAAGGCGGCGGTAACCCGCAGACCGAAGCGGAGATCACCGAGCGCCTGCGTGACACCATGGGCCAGCACCCGGGTGCGCAGGTGGACTTCGCGCGGCCGGCGTTGTTCAGCTTCTCCACGCCGCTGGAGATCGAACTGCGCGGACAGGACATGGCCACACTGGAAGTGGCGGGCCAGCGCCTGGCGGCGCTGCTGCGCGGCAACGCGCACTATGCCGACGTCAAATCCACCGTGGAAGAGGGCTTCCCGGAAATCCAGATCCGCTTCGACCAGGAACGTGCCGGTGCACTGGGCCTGACCACCCGGCAGATCGCCGATGTGGTGGTGAAGAAGGTGCGCGGCGATGTGGCTACCCGGTACAGCTTCCGTGACCGCAAGATCGACGTGCTGGTGCGCGCACAGGAAACCGACCGTGCCAGCGTGGAGAGCATCCGCCGCTTGATCGTCAATCCGGGCAGCACCCGTCCGGTCACCCTTGACGCAGTGGCTGATGTGGTCGCCACCACCGGCCCGAGCGAGATCCATCGCGCCGACCAGACCCGGGTTGCCGTGGTCTCGGCCAACCTGCGCGACATCGACCTTGGCGCGGCCATGCGCGAAGTGCAGCAGATGGTGTCCGAACAGCCGTTGGGCGCCGGCGTGGGCCTGCACATCGGCGGCCAGGGCGAGGAACTGGCACAGGCAGCGAAGTCGCTGATCTTCGCCTTCGGCCTGGCGATCTTCCTGGTCTACCTGGTGATGGCCTCGCAGTTCGAATCGCTGCTGCATCCGTTCGTGATCCTGTTCACCATCCCGCTGGCGCTGGTCGGCGCGATCCTGGCGTTGATGCTGACCGGGAAACCCATTTCGGTGGTGGTGTTCATCGGCCTGATCCTGCTGGTCGGTCTGGTCACCAAGAACGCGATCATCCTGATCGACAAGGTCAACCAGCTGCGCGAGGCCGGCGTGGCAAAGCACGAGGCACTGGTGGAAGGTGCACGCTCGCGCCTGCGGCCGATCATCATGACCACCCTGTGCACGCTGTTCGGCTTCCTGCCGCTGGCGGTGGCGATGGGCGAGGGCGCCGAGGTGCGCGCACCGATGGCGATCACCGTGATCGGTGGCCTGCTGGTGTCGACCCTGTTGACCCTGCTGGTGATCCCGGTGGTGTACGACCTGATGGACCGCCGCGGCGATGCCTACTACCGCGAACGCGGCCGCAAGCATGCCGGTGAGGGCCTGCGCGGCGCCGAGGGCAGTGCAGCGGGCGCGGAGGAACCGGCATGAGCATTGCCGAGTTCTCCATCCGTCGGCCGGTCACCACCATCATGTGTTTCGTGTCGCTGGTGGTGGTCGGACTGATCGCCTCGTTCCGGCTGCCACTGGAAGCGCTGCCGGACATCTCCGCGCCGTTCCTGTTCGTGCAGATTCCGTATACCGGCTCCACCCCGGAAGAAGTCGAGCGGACCATCATCCGTCCGGTGGAAGAGTCGCTGGCGACGATGACCGGGATCAAGCGCATGCGCTCATCGGCAACTTCAGAAGCGGCGTCGATCTTCATCGAGTTCAGCGACTGGGACCGTGACATCGCCATCGCCGCTTCCGATGCACGCGAGCGTATCGATGCGATCCGCAGCGATCTGCCCGACGACCTGCAGCGCTACAACGTGTTCAAGTGGTCCAGCAGCGACCAGCCGGTGCTGAAGGTGCGCCTGGCCAGTACCACCGACCTGACCACTGCGTATGACATGCTCGACCGCGAGTTCAAGCGGCGTATCGAGCGGATCCCGGGCGTGGCCCGGGTCGAGATCACCGGCGCGCCGCCGAACGAGGTGGAGATCGCGATCGATCCGAACCGCCTGAACGCCCACGGCCTGAGCATCAACGAGCTGAGTGATCGCCTGCGCACGCTGAACTTCTCGATCTCGGCCGGGCAGATCGACGACAACGGCCAGCGCGTGCGCGTACAGCCGGTAGGCGAGATCACCGACCTGCAGGAAATGCGTGACCTGGTCATCAATGCCAAGGGCCTGCGTCTGGGTGATATTGCCGATGTGCGGCTGAAGCCGGCGCGCATGAGCTACGGCCGCCGCCTCGATGGCAATCCTGCCGTCGGCCTGGACATCTACAAGGAACGCAGCGCCAACCTGGTGGACGTCTCACGCGGCGCGCTTGCCGAGGTTGAAGCGATCCGCGCGCAGGACTCGATGCGCGATGTGCAGATCAAGGTGATCGACAACCAGGGCAAGGCAGTGACCTCGTCCCTGCTGGAACTGGCCGAGGCCGGCGGCGTCGGCCTGATCCTGTCGGTGACGGTGCTGTTCTTCTTCCTGCGCCACTGGCCCTCCACGCTGATGGTGACCCTGGCCATTCCGATCTGCTTCACCATCACCCTCGGCTTCATGTACTTCGCCGGCGTCACCCTCAACATCCTGACCATGATGGGCCTGCTGCTGGCCGTGGGCATGCTGGTCGACAATGCCGTGGTGGTGGTCGAGAGCATCTACCAGGAACGTGAGCGGCTGCCGGACCAGCCACGCCTGGCCTCGATCATCGGCACCCGCAACGTGGCCATCGCGCTCAGTGCCGGCACCTTGTGCCACTGCATCGTGTTCGTGCCCAACCTGTTCGGTGAAACCAACAACATCAGCATCTTCATGGCGCAGATCGCGATCACCATCTCGGTCTCGCTGCTGGCCTCGTGGCTGGTGGCGGTCAGCCTGATCCCGATGCTGTCCGCACGCATGGCCACGCCGAAGCTGGTGCATTCGCAGACCGGCGTGATCGCGCGCCTGCAGCGCAGATACGCGCAACTGCTGGACTGGTCGCTGCGCCATCGTGGCTGGAGCCTGCTGGGCATCCTGCTGGTGGTGCTGGTCAGCCTGGTGCCGATGAAACTGACCAAGATCGACATGTTCGGTGGTGATGGTGGCAAGGACATCTTCATCGGCTACATGTGGAAGGGCGCCTACACCTACCGGCAGATGTCCGAGGAAGTGGCCCGCGTCGAAGCCTGGGTCGAGGAGAACCGCGAGCGCCTGCACGTGCAGCAGGTCTATTCCTGGTACAGCGAACAGGAAGGCAGTTCGACCGTGGTCACCCTGGACGAGAAGTACGCCAAGGACATCAAGGCGCTGCAGGAGGAACTGCGCAAGGGCCTGCCGAAGTCTGCCCGTACCGACTACTTCGTCGGCAACCAGGGCGGTGATGGTGGCGGCGGTGGCGGCAACCAGGGCGTGCAGGTGCAGCTGGTCGGCGACTCCAGCGCGATGCTGCAGGAGATCGGCCAGGAAGTGCTGCCGCTGCTGGCACAGCGCGCCGAGCTGCGCGATGTGCGCATCGACAATGGCGAGAAGGGCGGCGAGCTGAAAGTGCATGTCGACCGCGAGCGTGCGGCGGCGTTCGGATTCAATGCCGAGCAGGTCGCCAGTTTCGTCGGCCTGGCGCTGCGTGGCGCGCCGATGCGCGAGTTCCGTCGTGGTGACAACGAAGTGCCGGTGTGGGTGCGCTTTGCCGGTGCCGAACAGAGCAGTCCCGAAGACTTGGCGGGCTTCAGCGTACGCACTGGTGATGGCCGCAGCGTGCCGCTGCTGAGCCTGGTCAGCGTCGATGTGGGTTCATCGGCGACCCAGATCGGTCGCACCAACCGCCAGACCACGCTGACCATCAAGGCCAACCTCGCCGAGAAGGTCACCGCGCCGGACGGCCGCAAGGCCATGGAAGCGGTGCTCAAGCCGATGAACTTCCCGGCCGGCTACGGCTTCACCTTCGACGGTGGCGACTACGGTGATGACAACGAGGCGATGCAGCAGATGGTGTTCAACCTGCTGATCGCGCTGGTGATGATCTACGTGGTGATGGCCGCGGTGTTCGAATCGCTGCTGTTCCCGGCGGCGATCATGAGCGGCGTGCTGTTCTCGATCTTCGGCGTGTTCTGGCTGTTCTGGATCACCGGCACCTCGTTCGGGATCATGTCCTTCATCGGCATCCTGGTGCTGATGGGCGTGGTGGTGAACAACGGCATCGTGATGATCGAGCACATCAACAATCTGCGCCGGGGCGGGATGGGCCGTACCCAGGCACTGGTGGAGGGCTCACGCGAGCGTCTGCGGCCGATCATGATGACCATGGGTACGGCGATCCTGGCGATGGTGCCGATCTCGCTGACCGATACGCAGATGTTCGGCAACGGGCCGGAGTATTCGCCGATGGCGCGTGCCATTGCCGGTGGCCTGGCGTTCTCGACCGTGGTCAGCCTGCTGTTCCTGCCGACGATCTACGCGGTGCTCGATGACCTGCGCAATGCGGTGGTGCGCCTGATCCAGCGCGCCCGTGGCCTGGAGAGGGTAGAGCCGGGCGCTGCCCGGCTGTAATGCACAACACAACGTGTTTGTGGTGGGGGGAGACCGGTCGTAGTGGGGCGGTCTCCCCCTTTTTTTTGCTCGCCGCGCCTGTTTGCCTCTGTAGAGCCGAGATCCTATGTTTGTGGTCAAGCCTGCTGGAAGCAGGCTTGACCCACTTTCAGCATGGCTGGATCAAAGTCCCGACCGCTCTTGAAGACGCCCCAGGCGATCTTGGCCAGCTTTCTGGCCAGGATGTTGAAGCTGGCGGTACTGCTGTGGCCGCGTTCGCGGATGGCCGTGTAAAGGGGTTTGCCGCCTTTCGATCGGGTCAGGCCCATGGCAGCCATGTAGAGGATCTGGCGCAGGCTGGCGTTGCCACGCTTGGAC
>NZ_JBSPUD010000036.1:0-28109 GCF_056861525.1 Stenotrophomonas sp. 82F1 | reverse complement strand
CCTGCAAGCCCACACCGCCCCGCCAACCCACAGAAAACCCAGAGCCGGCTGTTGCTGTTGCTGTTGCTGTGGCTGTGGCTGTTGCTGTTGAGGTTGCCGGCCAGCGGCCGGCACTACCGCGGGTGCCGGGCGGCAGCCCGGCCGATACCCTCAGGCCGGTTGGCCGAGCTGTGCGGGCGCGCGCATCAGGGTGTCGCGCGGCAGTTCGCCAAAGACTTTCCGATAGTTGTCGGCAAAGCGCGACAGATCCCACAGCCCGCAACTGAGCGCGATGGCCTTGACCGAGCGCCGGTTGGAATCGGCCATCGACAGGCTGCGGCAGGCCGCACACAGCCGCAGCATCGACAGATAGCGATTGGGCGAGGTACCGAACAGATCCTCGAACGCATAGCGCAGGCCGCGTTCGCTGACGCCGGCGGCGTCGCAGATTTCGTTCATGTAGATATTGCGACGCAGGTTGAGGCGCATGAAGTTCTCCGCCCGCTGCGCGATCAGGTAATGCGTGCGGCGGGCGCGGCTGCAGCTGGGCCGATCGGCCGGGCCCGCGCCGAGCAGTGCCTGGATATGCTCATGCAGCAGGCGCTCGGTTTCCTCCGGCTGCAGCCCACCGCCCTGCCCCAGCTGTGCATGCAGTTGCTGGTAATGGCGCACCAGGGGCATTGCCTCGTCGCCGAGGTTGAACAGCGAAAGTGCCTGCCCCGCCGGAGGCGTGCTGCGCAGGCTCAGTTCGGTCAGCTTGCGCTGCACGCGCGCGACCGGCACCAGCATCAGCGTCATCTGCGTGCCGGGGCTGAGCGTGAATTCACTGATGCCTTCGGGCATCACGGCCAGCGCCATGCCCGGCGTCAGCGGCACGCCATGGCACCAGCTCAATGCATCGTCGGTGGTGTGCAGGTAACCGAGCATGGCCCAGTCGGGGGGCAGCATGAATCGGCCGCGGCAGTGGAAGCCGCAGGTGATGCTGCAGAACAGGGCTTCCTCGTGAACGCGCGAAGCGAATGCCGCGCGCGGACCATTGCCATCCAGCAGCAACAGTTCCACATCGCACACGCGGAGCACGCCGCTCAGCGTGGCCAGGTCGATCGACCTGAGATCGCCGTCGTCGTTGCCTTCCACCCCACCATCGACCATGACAGTGTCGTCCCCCGTTTGGTCTGCTGTACGACCCCGCCCCCACTGCCTGACAGGGCGCACGCCGTTTCCAAGAGCATCGTCCGTTGCCGTGATGGTCGCTGCGCGGCACGCGCGCCCATCCATGAAAATGCAATACCTTGAATGCGAGTATGCCCGATAATCCGCAGCCGTAAACAGGATGTTTCGACGCCAGCCGATTATCGACGACGTGAAGAAAATGTGCGTGCGGATGGCATGGTTTTCGCATGCGCGCAGATCGACCTCACATTATCTGCACGACCATGAATCGTTTTGCGCAGGAACGGATTTGCGTCACAGATCTGCGCCTGAATATTCAGCAATTCACCGAATCTGCCGAATTTGCATATAGGTTCCGGTTGCAGGGAACCGCCATTCAGGCAAAGTCGAATACACGGTGATCGGGCACGCAGATAGCGGCCACACCCAGGGGGACAGCATGACCATGCACCTGCGAAATACCGTTTCGACCACCGGCCCGGTGCCGTGCGGTCGCGGTTGCGCGGCCGCTGCCCTGCCCGGGAATGATCACCCTGCTTGAGCACAGCGGGATTGCCCGCCGTGCCTCCTCCGCCAGGATGGCAGAGGCCTACGGACGGTCCCGGCGGAGCCGGGCCACCGCCCATGCAGGTGTCCTGCAGCAACTGACAGGTAGAGGGAGACAACCGTCATGAACGCATCGATCCGCAAGTTCCTGAAAGAAGAAGATGGCGTGACCGCGCTCGAGTACGGGCTGCTGGCCGCCGTGATCGCCGGCATCCTGATCGTGGTGGGCAGAACCCAGATCACCGCGTTCTTCACCACGTTGTTCACCCGCCTGCAGGCCATCGCCACCGACGCCACCACCACCTAGCCGTCGCGCGGGGTACAGCACCTGCGGTCGCTTCGATGGCGACCGCGGTGGCCGATGAAGGGGGTCTGCAACTGTCCAATGACGGACGAAGAGGGTGTGCGATGACACTGCTGGGATTGCTGGCCATGGGTGTGTGCCTGCGGATCGCGATCAGCGATCTGTACGCCCGCCGCGTGCCCAACACCTGGCTGCTGGCCGCGTGCGCGATCGCGGTGCCACTGATCATCGCCGACCAGTTCAATGCAACGCGCACGACCTGGGCGCCCCACCTGCTGGGCGCGGCACTTGGCCTGCTGGCACTGCTGCCGTTCTATGCGGTGCGCTGGATGGGCGCCGGCGATGTGAAGTTCTTCGCCGTGCTCGGCCTGCTGCTGGGCTGGAAGGCATTGCTGCCGGTATGGGTGCTGGCCAGCCTGGCCGCAGGCGCCCACGCCATGCTGGTGATCGTCGGACGGCAGTTGGCCGGTCACCTGCCGCTGCGCCTGCAGATGCAGGTCAATCGCGCCAGCACGCATTGGAATGGTCACCCTGCCCTGCGCGAGCTGCAGGCCGCCCGGCAAGGGCGACAGGGTATTCCCTACGCCGCCTACCTGGCCTTCGCGGCAATTGGCTGGGTACTGGCAACGACTTATGGAGACGTGGCATGAAAGCGTTCGCACGTCGCCGCCAACGCGGCGTGGCCAGCATCGAATTCGCGCTGATGCTGCTGCTCGGCCTGGTGCCGCTGTTGCTGTTCACCTTTTCCGGCGTGCTGATCATGGCCGCACAGCAGACCCTGGCCACGGCCTCGGCCGAGGGCGCGCGCGCGTCGCTGCGCTATGGCAGCGCCGGCGAGCGGCGCACGGCAGCCTGCCTGGCAGCCCGCCGCTCCATGCAGTGGCTGTTGCAGTTTTCCAGGCAGAACCCGGACTGCAGCGCGGGCGGCGCCGGTGCCATCGTGGTCTCGCCGCAGGCGCCCTGCGCCGGCCTGGCGACGGTGCAATGCATGACCGTGACCGTGAGCTACGACTACAACGCCCATCCCTTCCTGCCCGGCACCGCCACGCTCTATGGCTGGGTGATGGGCGCCCCCATTCGCAGCGTCGCGGTCGCCCAGCTGGACCTTGGCAGCAACTGACGATCGGTACAGGAGACGAATTCCATGCTCAAGTTGACCCGCATCGCCGCCATCGCCCTGATCGCACTCGCCGTGCTGCTCGCCGTGGTGGCCTTCGTGATCGGTCGCAAGCCTGCGGCTTCGGCGGACAATCCGAGCACGATCGTAACGGCCAATGCGCAGACGTTCAGTGTCGTCGAAGCCACCGCGCGGCTGCCTGCCGGCGAGCCGATCAGCGCCAATGGCGTGCGGCTGACACAACGCACCACCGAAGTGCCGGGGGCGGTGGCCGACCTGGCCGCGGTGGTCGGCAAGGTACCGGTGCAGGACATCAGCGAAGGCAGCGCGATTGGCGCCAGCCTGCTCGCGCAGGGCTTCTCGCTGCAGTTGCGGCCGGGGGAACGGGCACTGGCGGTGCCGGTCGATGAGCTGGTCGCGGCAGGCAACCGCATCCTGCCCGGCGATTTCGTCGACGTCTTCCTCAACCTGCGCAGCGCCGCGACCAGCTACAACGGCCAGCAGGACATCGCACAGACCCGCCTGCTGCTGTCGCGCCTGCGCGTGCTCAGCTACGGTCAGCAGGACATTGCGGTAGCCCCCGGCCCTGCCCAGGGTGAGGCACCGGCCACGGCCAGCAACGACTCTCGCGCGGCCGACATCACCAGTGGTTCAAGCAGCGGCCACAGCAACGGAAACGGCAGCGATGCCACGCAGCCGGCACGCACCGCGGTGCTGGCGGTACCGGTGGCCGATGCCAACCGCCTGCTGCTCGGCGCGCAGCAGGGCAAGCTGTTCCTGGCCCTGCGCAATCCCGCCGATACCGGCCTGCCGGACCTGGCGCTGTTCCCGCAGGCGCGCGGCGTACTTGACCCGGTGCGCGGCCTGGACAACGAACAGCAGCAGGCCCTGCAGCGGCCGGAGAACAACGCCTACGCAGGCCTGGATGGCGACGCACTGGCTGGCCGCGGCAGCAGCGTGCAGCGCAACGCTCACGAAACGCCGGCGCGTGCACCGGTGCAGCGCCGCTCGACACCGCGACCGGCGGGCATCGAAATCATCCGCGGCGACACTGCCGCTCCCCGTGGCTCCCTTTGACCCTTGCCGAGAGCGCACATGACTGAACGTCGCTACTGCCTACGCCCCTCTGTCCGCCAGCGCTGGCTGGCCCTGCTGCTGGTGCTGCTGGCACCGGGTGCGAGCGTGGCTGCCGACGACCTGCTGCTGCAGACCCGCGAACAGCGGCCATGGACGCTGCCAGCCGACCTGGAACGGGTCGCCATCGCCGATCCCGGCGTGGCTGACATCGTGATGCTGCGTGGCGCACGCCAGGCGTTGCTGGTCGGCAAGGCGCCGGGCACCACCACCCTGCTGCTGTGGCACCGCAAGCAGAGTGAACCGCAGCGTGTGCAGGTGCGCGTACAGAGTGCCGTGCAGGGCGCAGCCGATGCCGGTTCCAGCGGACTGGTCTTCACCCAGCAGGATCAGCAGGGGCTCCTGCTGGGAAGCAGCGACAACGTGCTGGCGCACATGCAGGAACAGAAGACCGCCGTGATGGCGCTGGGCAAGGACGGCAGCCTGGCCGACGCCTCCACCATCAGCAGCGGCGGCGTGGTGCAGGTCGAGGTCAAGGTGGTCGAATTCAACAAGACCGCGTTGAAGCAGATCGGCATCAACTTCCAGAACCGCAACGGTGGTTTTGCTTATGGATTCGCCCGACCCGGTGGGCAGCTGCCAGGCAACACCGGCATTCTCCCCGGCATGAAGGAAGGCGAGTCCAGCAACGAAAGCGAATCACCGATTTCCTCGGCGTTCCGGCTGGTGTTTGGTTCGACCAAGGGCCTGTGGAACGCCGACGTCGACCTGCTGCAGGCCAACGGCATGGCGCGCGTACTGGCCGAGCCGACCCTCGTTGCGCTGTCCGGGCAGAGCGCCAGCTTCCTGGCCGGTGGCGAACTGCCGATCCTGGAGCCGCAGGGACTCGGCACGACCACGGTCACCTACAAGCCCTTCGGCATCGGCCTGACCGTCACCCCCACCGTGCTCTCACCGAACCGCATTGCGTTGAAGGTGGCGCCGGAAGCCAGCGACCTGGACTACACCAACGCGATCGCGCTCAACGGCGTGCAGATCCCGTCGATCACCACCCGCCGCGCCGATACCACCGTCGAGCTTGGCGATGGCGAGAGTTTCGTCATCGGTGGCCTGGTCAGTTCCACCGTGGCATCGACGGTCAACAAGATTCCGCTGCTCGGCGACCTGCCGATCATCGGTACGTTCTTCCGCAACTTCGACTACAAGCGCCAGGACAAGGAACTGGTGATCATCGTCACGCCGCGGTTGGTACAGCCGATTGCCCGCAATACCGAACTGCCGCTGCCCGGCGATCGCGAAGCCAAGCCGAACATGCCCGAATGGGGCGCGTGGCTGCTTGGCCCGATCAGCCGCGATCCGGTTCCCGGTTTCTCGCGCTGACCCACATGACGTCTCCGGTACCACGCCCATGCCCTACGCCACTGCCCTGCCGCTGCACCCGCAAGGACCACCGATGAACCTGGTCCTGTACGGGATCGACCGTGAACTGCTGCCGCGCCTGGCTGCCAAGCTGCCGCCGGCCACGGCACTGCATTGGCAGGACAGCGGCGAGCCGACCTCGGCACAGGACCTGCAGCGTGGCCCGCAGAACCTGGTTCTGCTCGACTTCCGCCCGGAGCATGCGTCGGCATCGACGGTGCTGGCCCAGCAGCTGCAGCAGACCCAGCCCGATCTGACTCTGGTGGCTGTGGGTGCAACCAGCGCCGGTCAGGTTGAAGGTGTGGTGATGGCACTGCGCGCCGGCCTGCGCGATGTGCTGGACCTGGACAGTGACAACACCGGCATCGAGGCCGCCCTGCGCCGCGCCCTGTCGCCGCGGCCCGCCGCAAGCGCACAGCAGGCGCACAAGGCGCGGCTGATCGTGCTGCTGGGCGTGCGCGCCGGCGTCGGCACCAGCACCCTGGCTGCACATCTGTCGGTGCTCGCACAACAGACTCATACCCTGGCGCAAGGCGATGCGGCCGTGCAGGACGGGCTGCTGATGGAGCTGGCGCAGCCGGCCGGCGACCTTGCCCTGTACCTCAACCTTGACAGCCGCTTCCACTACGAAGACGCGCTGCGCAATGCCAGCCGCATCGATGCCACCCTGGCGCGCACCGCGATGGCGCGGCATTCCAGCGGCCTGGTCCTGCTTGATCGTGCCAGCGGCAGCGACGCGCTGCCGCCGTCCGACCCTGGCGCGCTGCTGCAGCGCCTGCGCAGCGTGTTTGCCAGCGTGCTGTGTGATGCCGGCGGCTGCCCGCTGCGGCAGTTGCCGCCGCTGCTGCTGGACCAGGCAGATGAAATCTGGCTGGTGGCCGACGCCTCCATCGCCACGCTGGTGTCGCTGGACCACGCCCTGAAGCACCTTTCCGGCCAGCGCGATCGCGAGAAGCGCCTGCAGCTGCTGATCAACCGCCACGACGACAACAGTGGCATGAGTCCCGAACAGATCGCGCGCCGCTTCGAGCTGCCGCTGCTGGCCACCCTGCCCGAGCGGCCACGGGTGCGCACCGCCGCCAGCCACGGTCATCTGCTGCTGCAGGATGCGCCGCGCGACCCGTACCTGCGTGCCCTCGCCCCGCTGGTGCAACGCCTGGATCCGGCTGCCTGCCCGGTCCAGACGCATGGCCTGCGGGAAAGACTTGCCCTTGCCCTGGGTGGATCGCAATGGAAGACAAAGTGACCCCGTTCCCGCACGTTGTCGCCCGCAACACGGTGCCGGAGCATGCACCGGGCAGCCTGCCGTTCGCACAGACCGAGCAGTACCAGAAGGTACTGTCGGCCGCGCACGAGCACCTGCTCAACAGCATCGAAGACGAGCGCATCGACATCGATTCCTGGGCCCCGGACACCATCGCCCGCTGGGTGGAGGTGCAGACGGTCAGTTTCATCCAGGAATGGCGCATCCCCATCAACGAAGAAGAAATGCAGGTGGTGGCCGAAGGCCTGGTCAAAGAGCTGACCGGGTTCGGCCCGCTTGATGACCTGCTGCATGACCCCACCATCGAAGACATCCTGATCAATGGCTTCAAGGATGTGCATGTCTCCCAGGGCGGGCAACTCAAACGCGCGCCACAGCGTTTCACCGACGACACCCACCTGCTGCGCATCCTGCGCCGCATCATCGCCCCGCTCGGCCGCCGCCTGGATGACTCCAATCCGATGGTCGATGCGCGCCTGCCCAATGGCGGTCGCCTCAACGCGATCATCTCGCCGTTGGCGGTGGACGGGCCGATGGTGTCCATCCGCAAGTTCCGCAAGGACCCCTTCACCCCCGATGAACTGCTGGCCAAGGGCACCTTCGATGCACCGATGCAGGCCCTGCTGAAGGCGATGGTGCTGGGCCGCTGCAACATCCTGGTCTCCGGCGGCACCAGCTCGGGCAAGACGTCACTGCTCAATGCGCTGGCCAGTTATGTGCCGGCCAACGAACGCGTCATCACCGTGGAAGACACCGCCGAGCTCTCGCTCAACCACCCGCATGTGGTGCGCCTGGAAAGCCGCATCGGTGGCGCCGAGGGCCAGGGTGCGGTCAGCATCCGCGACCTGGTACGCAACAGCCTGCGCATGCGCCCCGACCGCATCGTGGTCGGCGAGGTGCGTGGCGCCGAAGTACTGGAAATGCTGCAGGCGATGAACACCGGCCACGACGGATCGATGGCCACCATCCACGCCAACTCGCCGCGCGACTGCCTGTACCGCATCGAGATGCTGGCCGGGTTTGCCGGCTTCCAGGGCAGCGAGGACAGCCTGCGTCGGCAGATCGCCAGTGCCATCGACTTCATCGTGCAGATCTCGCGCCTGGGCAGCGGCCGCCGCGTGCTGGTGTCGATCACCGAAATCACCGGCGTCAGCGACAACCTGATCACCACCCAGGAAATGTTCCGCCACGAAGTGCAGATCGATGGCAGTGGCAAGGAAATCGATCGCTGGATCGGCCTGGGCTTCCAGCCGCATTCGCACAAGCTGGAACCGTTCCGGCAGTTGCTGCGCGAATCCCTGTACGGAGACTTCTAAGCATGAGTACCGGCCTGCTGCTGGGTGTGCTGAGCATCGTGTCGGTGCTGCTGGCGCTGGCCGTGTGGTTGTGGGGGACGGCCAACAGCCGCGAACAGCGCCAGGCCTCCCTGCAGCATGCCGAGCAGCAGCTGGCGCGCGGCACCGGCCCTGGCGCCAATACCACCGCCGACGCGGCGCGGCAGGCCCCGTTGCCTGCACCGGGTCGGCGCACCCTGCCCTGGGACGGACAGCTGCAACGTGCCGGCCTGATGCCGGGCTGGAAGCTGCCACTGCTGATGCTGCTGCCGGGCATCGCCCTGTCCGCATTCGCGGTGCTGCGGCTGGGCACCGCCTGGATGTTCCCCCTGACCCTGCTGCTGTACCTGCTGGGCTGCTGGCTGTGGCTGATGCGCCGCACCGGCAAGCTGCAGGCGCAGCTGCTGCACCAGCTGCCGGACTTCCTCGACAACCTGGTGCGCCTGACCGCGCTCGGCAACAGCCTGCAGGCCGCCTTCCAGGTCGCCTCGATGCAGACCAACGCACCGCTGCGCGGCCTGCTCGACACCACCGTGCGCTATGCCCGCGGCGGCATGGACCTGGACCGCGCGCTCAACCTGGCCGCGCAGCCCTACCGCATGGACGTGCTGAAGGTACTGGCGGTGGTGATGGGGGTGAGCGTGCGCATCGGTGGCCGTGCCGACCAGATCCTGCAGCGCATGGGCGACTTCATGCGTGACCTCGAACAGGCCCAGCAGGAACTGGCCGCGACCACGTCTGAAACCCGCATGTCGGCCTGGGTACTGGGCCTGCTGCCACCGGCCAGCGCGGTGCTGATGGCGATCTCCAGCCCCGAATTCTTCCAGCCGGTGCTGCACGATCCGCTGGGCCACAAGATCCTGTTGATCGCCCTGTGCATGGAACTGACTGGCGCCTTCCTGCTGTATCGCCTGGCCAAATCGCTATGAGTACTCCCGTCCACGCAGGAGGCATCCAATGAGCGCCAGCATCTGGTTCGTGGCCGCCCTGCTGGTGCTCGCTGCCGGCGTGGCCCTGCTGGGCCTCGGCAGCTGGGTCCGCAGCCATCGCGAGGACCGCAGCGCGGCCACATTGAAGACGGCGCTGCGTCCGCGCGAAAACGAAGACGGCGCTGCCGATGCACGCAAGGATTCGCTGGGATGGCTGGAGCAGTTCGGCCGTGGACTGAGCGGTGGCCGCCTGGAAGCCGCACTGCTGGCCGGTGAAGATCGCCTGCTATTGGACCTGGCCGGCTGGAACACCCGCCGCGGCACCGCCATCTACCTGGGCCTGCGCCTGCTGCTGGCAGTGCTGGTGCTGGGTATCGCGCTGGCGATCAGCGATGCCACGGGGTTGTCCAGGATCATGGTGGTGATCGGCGCGCTTGCTGCCGGCCTGCTGCTGCCGAAGTTCGCGCTCAGTGCATGGGTCAAGCGGCGGCGGCGTGCCGTGAACAATGAACTGCCGCTGTTGATCGACCTGCTGCGCCTGCTGCAGGGCGTGGGCTTCAGCATGGACCAGAGCCTGCAGACACTGGGCGACAAGCTGCGCGACGCACTGCCGGTACTGGGCGGGGAAATCCAGGAAGCGAATGCGTCCTACACCCACGGGCGCACGCGCGCGCAGTCGCTGCGGCGGCTGAGCGATGTATACGGCGACGACGACCTGTCCAGCCTCGTGCAGTTGATCCTGCAGGTACACGCGCATGGCGGTGCCGTGCAGGAACCGCTGCGCCAGTTCAGCATCCGCCTGCGCGAGCAGCGCCGCAACGCGTTGAAGGAAAAGGTCGGCAAGCTCTCGGTGAAGATGACCGTGGTGATGATGCTGACCCTGCTGCCGGCACTGATGCTGGTGCTGGCCGGACCGGCGCTGGTCGCGCTGGCCACTACCTTGTCGAAAATGGGATGACCTTCATGCCTGTCCTGCGCCCCGCCTGCCTGTTGCTTGCCCTGGTTGCCGCCGCTGCCGGCTGCAGCTCCACCACGCCGAAGTACCTGCGTGCGCCGAGCTTGGCCGAGCCGACGCCGGCCCCGCAGGACAGCCGCAACGCCTATCTGGAGCTGATCCAGCGCATGCAGCAGCAGGGTGCCTGGTACGCCTCGCTGGCGCACGTGGATGCCTTCCGCCAACGCTACGGCGATACCCCGGCACTGCGCCTGCTGCAGGCCGATGCACTGCGCCAGACCGGCCAGATCGATGCGGCGCTGTCGTTGTACCGCGAACTCGGCAACGGCCCACAGGCCGCGGCCGCCGCGCATGGAATCGGCCTGATCGCCGCGCTCCGTGATGATGACGACGGCGGCGAACAGGCACTCGCACGTGCCACCCAGCTGAATCCGCTGAACACCGATTACCTGGGCGACCTCGGCTATGCACGGCTGCGCGCCGGCCGCTTCGAACAAGCACGTGAGCCGCTGGCCAAGGCACTGGAACTGTCGCCGGGCAACGCCAAGGCCACCGCCAATCTCGCCCTGTGGGCGCTGCTGCGTGGCGACACCGCCACTGCCGAACGCCTGGCCCAGCAGGCCAGCTTCAGCGAGGAAACGCGCCGCAGCGTCGAACAGCAGGCACAGCAGATCCGCACGCGGCTGCAGCAACGCCAGGCGGCTGCCACGGCGGCAGCGGCGGCAGCGACGCGGCCGGTTGCCGCGGCGACTGCCAGCCAGGCCGCCACGGGCCCGCGCCTGGCCGCCGAACCGCGCCGCGATGGCCGTGACCAACGCGAGCCGCCACGACTGCCGCCCTCGATGCTGGAGCGCTTCGGCACCACCGACCATCCCACCTGGAACACGCCATGACCTCGACGCCACTGATCCGCTGCCTGCTGCCGATGCTTGCCGGCTTGTCTTTCGCTGCGATTGTGCAGGCGCAGACGCCGCAGCAGCCGTTGACCGGACAGATGCTGGGTGGTGCGGCGCCCGCACCGGCAGCCGCGCCCCTGCACAGCGAGCCGCTGGCCACCGTGGACGTATCGCCGGAACAGGCTCCACCGCCTCCGCCGGTCCCTGCAGCTGCAGCTGCACCCGATTTCGGCGGCACGCAGCTGCGGCCCAACACCTCGCAGATCGGCGACACCACACGCAGCCTGTTCCGCCTGCAGGCCTCCGGCGAGATAGCCGGTGCGCGCCTGCCGATCCTTGGCGACCAGGCCACATCCAGCTACGCGCGTTACCTGAAGAGCTTCCAGTACGACATCCCGCAGTTCTTCGAAACCGACGTCGCCAAGTCCGCAGGATCCTCCCGATCCGGACGCTGAGGTCTGCCATGAACCGAGCACGCCACATCAGCTTCAGTCGCCCGCGCGGCGGCATGTCGGTCACCATGATGCTGGTGATGATCGCGTTGCTGGCAATGCTCGGCCTGATCGAGATCGGCTTCCTGTTCTGGGCCAAGCGTGATGCACAGAAGGTAGTCGATCTTGCCGCGCTGGCGGGCGCACAACGGCTGGACCTGTGCAACGCCAGCAATGCCGACAACAGTGCTGCCCGGCAGAGCGCACTCGCGCAGAACCGCTTCCGTGGGCAGGTGCAGATCCAGTGCGGCAACTGGAATGCCAGCCGCGGAACGGCAGACCACTTCAGCCCGAGCGTGGACGCCAGCAATCCGCGCAACGCGGTGCGCGTCATTGCCGAACGCGGCGTGCTGCCATTCTTCGGCCAGAACCGCACGCTGCCCACCCTGCGCGTGCAGGCCGTGGCCAAGCGCTCGGAACCCACCGCGGTGTTCGCGGTGGGCTCGCAGCTGCTGCGCACCAATGGCAACTCACCGTTGATGGCGACCCTTCGCCTGGTTGGTCTGGACGTCACCAACGCAACGGTGCTGTCCTACGATGGCCTGGCGCAGGCCACCATCACCCCGTCGGGGCTGCTGGCTGCACTGGGCATCCCGGTCACCGCTGACCTCAGCGTGGCCGACTTCAACCGACTGCTGTCGATCAACCGCATTTCGCTGGCACAGCTGGTCAATGCCACCGCCACTGTCGTTGGCCGTGACACCGCCGTCGGCGTGCAGCTGCAGGCGTTGTCCAACCTGGTCGGCACCCGGTTGGACATCAACCAGCTCAATATTCTGCTGGGCAGCCAGAACGGCGGCGGCGGCCTGTTCGCGCAGGTGATTTCGCCGGACGGCACCATCGGCAGCGCGCTGGAATCACGGGTCAACGTGCTGGATCTTGTCACCGCCGCGATCTCCATCGCCAACGATGGCAATGGCGTGCAGGTGCAGGGCTTGAACCTGCTGGGCATCGACGTCAAGGCCGGCGTGGTGGAGCCACCGTCCATCGCCATCGGCGGTGTCGGCGCACGCGCCTACAACGCGCAGGTGCGGCTGATGGTGGACGTCGACAGCGACCGCCTGTTCGCGATCGGTCCGTTGCTGAACCTGCTCGGCACCCGGCTGCATCTGCCGCTGCACGTGGATGTGGCCAATGCGATGGGAACATTGACCAGCATCCAGTGCGGGGCGACGCCACCGACGGCCACCGTCCAGGTCGATTCCTCGGTGCTGCGTGCCTGCGTCGGCAAGGTCAATGCGGCCGATCGTTTCTCCAAGAGCAACGTCTGTGACGCGACCCTGCAGAACGAGCAGCTGTTGAAGCTGCTGGGGCAGCCCTTGATCAACGACAGGATCACCCTGCCGGCACTGACCAGCACGCAGAGCCTGACCCTGGCCGCCGGCCAGACCGGCTCGACCCGGATCAACCCGCTGGCCGTCGGCACCGCCGTGTCGGATCTGGTCAACGAACTGCTGCGCGTGCTGTCCGGCATGCTCAGTTCGCCCAAGCAGGGCATGAACGCCAACGACACCGCCAAGGCATTGGCCGACCGTTACCTGCAGGCCGCCTTCCCCAGTGGCGGGCGCTACAACGTGGACCAGGTGATTCCGCTGCTGCGCGATGGCGATCCGTCACGCAACCTTGCACCGTTGGGCAACTGGACAGTTACCAAAGGCGTACCCAAGCCCTGCCTGCTTGGCCTGACCACCTGCTGGGAAGATGGCTCGGTGTGGACGGGCTACCGCACCACCGTGACCGGCCAGGGCCTGGGCCTGCTCGACGGCCTGCTCGGCTCGCTGGTCGGTGGCCTGCTGATCAACCGCTGCGACAGCCTGCTCGGCAACCTGATCGACTACAACGGCTGCGTGCGTACCAACCTGGCGTCCTATATCCAGACCGCCCCGGCCGGATTCCTCGATGGCCAGAACGGCGGCGGGGTAACCACCCCGGGCAACAACGTGACCTGCAGCGGACTGCTGTGCGCGCTGCTGAATCCGGTACTGGCCGCGCTCAAGCCGGTGCTCAACAGCGTCGGCACCCTGCTGACCAACACCCTGGCCAGCCTGCTCGGGCTGGAACTGGGCCGCACCGATGTCAGCATGCAGTCGATCCAGTGCAGCTCGGCGCAGCTGGTCTTCTGAGCCGCGCGGGCGCGGGTTGGCGGCGTCCGTGCCCATGCTAGACTCGCGGCGGGGAACCACTTTCAACTCAACCCACACTACATCCGTGGATGGTCTAGACATGCGAGAAACTTCAGGGGGCACCGTCTTCGCCCGGTATCCGCGCGGCGCAGCACTGCTGGCCGTGGCCATGATCGTGGTGGCGCCGTCGGCGCTGGCCGCACGTGGCGATCGCACTGCCACCGTCGAGCCGGCCAAGGCCGCGCCGGTGGTACGCAACACCGTCGACGAACTCAAGCAGTTGATGGATGCGCAGCAGCTCACCGAGCTGCGTACCACCTACAACGGCAACTACGGCGCCAGCCTGCTGTTCAACGCCAATACCCTGACCTACTACGTGGCCCTGTTCCAGGAGAAGAACTTCTGGCGGGTGATCAAGACCGATGCCGTCGACAACGCCGAGCGTGTCTACCGCACCTTCGCGCAGCAGTCCGAACAGCTGGCGCAGGTCTACATCGACACCACCCGGCTGGAAGCCGGCAAGCGCTACACCGAGCGCCTGGTGGCCTACAACGAAGAACGCCTGCGTACCCTGCAGCAGGAAATGGAACAGCAGCAGGCGCAGTCGGCGCAGGTCAGTGCAGCGCTGCAGCAGGCCCAGCAGCAGGCGGTCAGCCTGAGCACCGACGTGCAGAGCACCAACAGCCAGCTCGATGCGCTGCAGCGCCGGATCCAGATCCTGCAGGCCGAACAGGGCAACCCGGAGCTGAGCCTGCCCAAGCCGGATGCAGCCGCGGCGCCGGCCGCCGCCAGCGACGGACGCTGAGGCTTACCTGGCCTGTAGACCAGAACGGCACCTTCGGGTGCCGTTTTTCGTTGTGATCAACGACAGGCCTCGCGCACCGCGTCATCCAGCTGCCTGCGCTGCAGGTAATCGAGCCTGCGCGGCTTGGCCAGCGTTTTGACCTGCTGCTGGCGCGCCCGCTCGCAGGCTTGCGGGTCGGCCATGATCGATATCAGCGCGCCCTGCGCGCGTCCGCGCCGTGGCGTCCGCCTGGTTGCGCTGCGGGCAGGTCGTATGACTGAAGGCGCCGGCCCACGCGCCATCGACTCCACAGCAGGCACTTCCCAGCGCCACTCCGCCCGTCCCTGGCAGGGCGTCTGCTGGTAGACCGGATGCCCGCCATCGGTGCATTTGTAGACGTTGGTCTGCGCCGCCGCGACAGCCGCCAACAGCAGTCCAGGCAACACTCCCCATCTCGGCATCTTCATGACTGGCCCTCGCGCGTCCGATGGCCATGGTTGCCATCAGCATCGACCTGCCGCCAGAGCGAGTCGCGTCAGCGCAACGAACCCGTCAATCCGCCACAGCCGTGCAATGCACACGGCACATCGTGCGCTGTACTGCCGCAGGCGCCGGCGAACCCGCAGGCGTCTTCCCTCCCTTCCGCCAAGGAACCTGCAATGAGCAATTTCGTGACCGTCAATGATGGCGCCCGCATCTTCTACAAGGACTGGGGCACCGGCCAGCCTGTCGTATTCGCCCATGGCTGGCCGTTGTCGTCCGACGCCTGGGACCCGCAGATGCTGTTCATGGGCCAGAACGGCTACCGCGTGATCGCCCACGATCGCCGCAGCCATGGCCGCTCCAGCCAGACCTGGGACGGCAACAACATGGACACCTACGCCGACGACCTCGCTGCGGTTCTGGATGCGCTGGACGTGAAGGACGCGATCCTGGTCGGCCATTCCACCGGCGGTGGCGAAGTGGCCCACTACATCGGCCGCCATGGCAGCGCGCGCGTGGCCAAGGTGGTGCTGGTCGGCGCGGTGCCGCCGTTGATGCTGAAGACCGCCGGCAATCCGGCCGGCACGCCGCTGGAGGTGTTCGACGGCATCCGCAAGGGCACCGGCGGCGACCGTTCGCAGTTCTTCAAGGACCTGGCCACGCCGTTCTTCGGCGCCAATCGTGATGGCAACAGCGTCACCGAAGGCATGCGTGATTCGTTCTGGCTGCAGGGCATGCTGGGCGGCGTGAAGGGCCAGTACGACTGCATCCACGAATTCTCGGAAGTGGACTACACCGAAGACCTGAAGAAGATCGACGTGCCGGCCCTGGTGGTGCACGGCGATGACGACCAGATCGTGCCGTTCGACGCCTCGGCCAAGCTGTCTTCGCAGATCATCACGAACGCGGAACTGAAGGTGTACGCCGGCGCACCGCACGGCCTCACCCTGACCCATGCCGACCAGTTCAACGCCGACCTGCTGGCGTTCGCACGCAAGTAACGTAGCGCGGCGGCGCTCCGGCGCCGCCGCTCCTGCGGTAATGCCGGCCACTGGCCGGCAACCCCATCAACCTCGATCGAAACCGCGTTCAGCCGGCCAGCGGCCAGCTCTACCACGACACCCTCAGATGTCGCTGTGGTGATGCGGCGCTGCTGCGGGCAGTGGATCATGGCCGCCGACGAAGTGACGCACTACCGGGGCACGCTCACCGCGGTGCAGCGCGCGCAGCGCTTCCTGGATCGCCTTGTCGTCGGCGGTGATGCGCTCATGCTGGCGCAGATGCTCCAACCACGACGCCGCTACGAAATATTCCAGATGGATGCCCGGGGTCGCCACATCCTCGACCACGCCCCAGACCACGGCGCCATCGCGCCGACGGATCGCCCCCAGCGTGCGCATCTGCGCCTGGAACGCGGCACGATCGGCGGCATCGATGCGATATTCGATGGTCACCAGCACCGGCCCACGATCATTGGACACCGGTACCGACAGCTCCGGCGCTGGCCAGTGGCCGGCCGGGCTCAGGTTCAGATCCTCGGCGCCGGCAATGCGCACGCGCCACACCAGCAGGCCGCCGATGACCGCGCCTGCTGCGGCCACCAGCAATGCCAGCTCCGGCGATGTGCGCTGCGCCAGCGCGCCCCAGCTCAGGCCACCGGCCGCCATGCCGGCCGAGAACACCATGATGTACAGGGCAAGCGCCCGTGCTCTCACCCAGGCCGGCACCGCGGTCTGTGCTGCAATCTGCAACGAAGACAGTACGGTGATCCAGGCGAAGCCATTGACCAGCATCACCAGCGGCAACACGTACCAGCTGCGGGTCAGGGCCAGGCCGGCCAGGCTTGCAGCCAGCGACAAGGTGGCCAGCAGCACCAGCAGGTCACGGTCGAGCTTCGCCCGCAGCTTCGGCAGCAGCAGTGCGCCGCCCACCGCACCGATGCCGATGCAGCCCAGCAGCACGCCATACTGCCCTGCCCCACCATGCATCTGTCCGCGCACCACCACCGGCAGCATCGCGTTCATCGCTGCGGCAAAGAAGAAGAAACCAGCCGATTTGATCAATACCGCCTGCAGGCGTCCGGCACGGCTGGCATAGCGCAGGCCTGCCTTCAGGCCAGCACCGAACCCTTCCGGAGGCAGGCTGGACGCCTTCGGATCGCGCTTCCAGCCCCACACCACGAACAGCATTGCCGCAAAGGTGATGGCGTTGAACCCGAAGGCCCATACCGCACCCAGCTGGGCCACGATCACGCCGCCGATGGCTGGGCCGATCGAACGGGCGATGTTGATGCCGATGGAATTGAGTGCCACTGCCGAGGCCAGCATCGGCTGCGGCACCAGCTCGGAGACGATAGCCGCCTGCGCCGGCATTGCCATCGCCGCGCCGCAGCCCATGCAGAAGGTCAGCAACACCAGCAGCTGCGGCGTCAGCAGGTCCATCGCCGTAAGCATCGCCGTCACCGCCGCCACCAGCAGCATCCAGCCCTGGGTGAACAGCAGGTACTTGCGGCGATCGACAATGTCGGCCAGGGTGCCGGCCGCCAGCGCCAACAGCACGATCGGCACGGTGGTGGCCGACTGCACCAGCGCCACCATCAGCGCCGAGCCGGTGCGTTCGGCCATTACCCAGGCCGCAGCGACGTCGTTGACCCAGGTACCGATGTTGCTGGCCAGGATCGCCAGCCAGATCGAACGGAACATGCGGATCTTCAGCGGCGACCAGGCGCCATCGGCCTGCGGGGAGTGTTGTGACGCGGATGCGTTCACCATTGCCATGCTCCAACGATTGAGGCGAACAGCGTGTCCTGGCCACCGGCCTGCTTCAGTGCAGGGCCCGCATCGACCCAGGCCAGCTGCAGCTGCCATTGCCAGCGGTCATTGACCTGCCAGCGGGTTTCGGATTTGTACTGGGTGCCGATGCGGCGTGCGCCACCGGCACTGCCGGGCAACGCAGCCAATGGTGCCGGCGTGGTGTAGACCGCATCGGCGCGCCGCTGCTTCCAGGCCAGCTGTACACCCAGCTCGGTGGTCACCGCGTCATGCAGGCGCAGCGCCAGTGTCGGTTGCAGATCCATCAGGTTGGCCGGTGCCAACAGGCTGGCTTCGCTGAAATAGGCGGACTTGGGAAACAGCGCATTGAACGTACCGAGCCGGCCATCCCGCGGATCTGCATCGCCGCTGGCGATATCGGCCTTCAGGCCCAGGCGCGGTTGCAGCGGCAGCCCTGCCCAGCGCCAGCCGGTATCGGTGGCCAGGGTCCACGCGCGGACGTCCAGATCGCCGGTCACGGCCCGCAGCTCACCGCCCTGCACCACCAGCTCGGTGTTCCAGTCCAGCGCACCGGACTGGCCGAACCAGCGCGCGCCCAGGGTCTGCCGCCGCTCGGTACCGCTGCCTGCGGCGAAGCGCGCGCCGTCGCGACGATAGTCCAGCAGATAGAGATCCCACTGGCTGCCGCCTGCGGCCTTCGCCGTCGTCGCATACACGCCGATCAGGTGTGCACCGCGCTCACCGCGGTCATCGAACGCACCGGGGCGGTTCTCGACCGGACGCAGCGCCATCAGGTCCAGCGCGCCCAGCCGGCCCTGCCACCCCACCCGTGCACCATCAAAGGCCAGGCGGATGTTCGGCCCGTCGCGCACCGACAGCAGGCGCGAGCTGCCATAGCCCGCTTCCTGCCGGCCCAGCTGCACGTGCATGCCTCCAGCAGTCCAGCGCCAGTACGCCTGCTGCACGTCCAGCGCGCCGCGATCGGTTCGACCTGGGCCACCGGCCTTGCCGCGCTCGGCATGCGCGCCCAGCTGCAGCTTCGCCTGCCAGTCATCGCGGGCGAAGGTGGCCGATGCCAGCGCACGCAGCAGGCCATAGCCATCCTCGCCGCCACCAACGCCGAACCGGCTCGGGTCGTAGTACATGCCACGCAGGCGCAGCGATGCATCCCACTGCAACTGGCCATCGCCAACCACGGCACAGGCGCCACCGTCGCAGGCAAGTGCCAACGACGGCAACGCCAGTGATGCCAGGGTCAGAACGCGAAGCACGAACATCCCATCGCGCCCCAGAACGCGGTCAGGTCATCGGTTGGCGCGGCATGGCGGGCCGCATGTCCATGCCCACCATGGGTGCTGCAGGCTGCACCGTGATGGTGATGATGGGCCGCCGCCAGGCCAGTGGCGGCGCCGCCGACGTGGTAGCCGCCGAAGCGGTTCACCGGCGACCAGTCCGGCATCGCGGGAGGCAGCTGCGGCGCCAACCCGGCGTAGTCGCCGTCGGCATGCACGATGCGGCCCCCCACCACGGTCAACAGGCTGGTGATGTCGGCGATCTGCTGCTCATCGACACGGAAGAAATCGGCCGACAACAGGATGAAGTCGGCCAGCTGGCCTGTCTTCAGCGTGCCCTTCACCGCTTCGTCGCCGGAAAACCAGGCACTGCCCTGCGTCCACAGGCGCAGGGCCTGGTCGCGCTCCAGCAGGTTCTCATCGCCGTACAGGGCCAGGCCACCGACGGTGCGCCCGGTCACCAGCCACGACAGCGCCACCCACGGGTTGTAGCTGGCCACGCGCGTGGCGTCGGTACCGGCGCCGACCGGCACGCCCTCGGCCAGCATCCGCTTCACCGGTGGCGTGTGCCGCGCCGCCTGCACACCATAGCGCTGCACGAATGCCTCGCCCTGGTAGGCCATGCGGTGCTGCACGGCGATGCCGCCATTCAACGCGCGGATACGCTCGATGTTGCGCGGGGTGATGGTCTCGGCGTGGTCGATGAACCAGTGCAGGCCATCGAACGGCACCTCGCGGTTGACCTGCTCGTAGACGTCGAGGATGCGGCTGATGCTCTCGTCGTAGGTCGCGTGGATGCGGAACGGCCAGCGCTTCTCCACCAGCAGCTTGACCACGTCGTGCAGTTCCGGCTCCAGCTCCGGGGGCAGCTCCGGGCGCGGCTCGTTGAACAGTTCGAAATCGGCTGCCGAGAACACCAGCATCTCGCCGGCACCGTTGTGGCGCAGCAGGTCATCGCCCTGGCGCGGCTGCAGCATCTCGCTCCAGCCGCGGAAATCGCTGACCTCGCTGCCCTTGTTCTGGGTGAACAGGTTGTAGGCGATGCGCACGGTCAGCTGCTGGTCGCGATGCAGCTGCTCGATGACCTGGTAGTCCTCGGGGTAGTTCTGGAAGCCACCGCCGGCGTCGATCACCGAGGTGATGCCCAGGCGGTTCAACTCGCGCATGAAATGGCGGGTGGAATTGGACTGGTATTCGATCGGCAGCTTCGGCCCCTTGGCCAGGGTTGCATACAGGATCAGTGCGTTCGGCTTGGCCAGCAGCAGGCCGGTCGGGTTGCCCAGCGAATCGCGCACGATCTGCCCACCGGGCGGATCCGGCGTTTCCTTGGTATAGCCGCAGGCACGCAGCGCCGCGCGGTTGAGCAGTGCGCGGTCGTACAGGTGCAGCAGGAACACCGGCGTATCCGGGGCGATGTCGTTCAGCTCCTGCAGGGTCGGCAGGCGCTTCTCGGTGAACTGGGTAGCGGTGAATCCACCGACCACACGTACCCACTGCGGCGCGGGCGTGCGGTCCACCTGCGCCTTCAGCATGGCCATCGCATCGGCCAGTGACCGCAGGCCGTCCCAGCGCAGCTCCAGGTTGTAGTTCAAGCCACCACGGATAAGGTGGGTGTGGCTGTCATTGAGACCCGGCACCAGTCGCCGTCCCTGCGCATCGATGAGGGTGGCTTCGCTGCCCCAGTCGCGCATGATCTGTTCATCGCTGCCGACGGCGACGATGCGCCCCTCCTGCACGGCCAATGCCTGCGCATGCGGTTGCTGCGGATCGAGGGTGGTGATGCGTGCATTGCGGATGACCAGCGTGCTCATGCGGCGCTCCTTGGAAGGGGATTCGATGGCGACGGCGGTGCCGCCAGCCAGGCCCAGCGCCAGCGCGGCGCCGGTGGCCAGTACCACGTTGCGGCGGCCAGGATCGAGAGGGTCGTTGCTCATGCGATGTTTCCAGAAAGAACCAGCCCATCCACCGCCCATGCACCGGGCCCGGCCAGGGCGATGGCCAGCAATGCCAGCGTCCACAACAAGGGATACTCGGCACCGCCACGCATCCAGAACCATCCTTTGGGCAGCGCCAGCAGTGCGGTGAAGGCGATGAACGCGGCAGCGACAAGCGCGGCGGCCCGGGCCTGCCAGCCCAGCATCACCGCGGTGCCGGACGCCACCTGCAGCAGCGCCAGCAGCAGTGGCAACGGGGCCGCTGCAGGCAGGCCGAAGCCACGCAGTTCGCCGGCAAAACCCGCCAGGCCAGGCCCGTTGAACCAGCCGAACAGTTTGCCCAGCGCGTGCGGCAGCAGGAAACCTCCCGCCGCCACCCGCAGGATCAGCAAGGCCAGGTCGAGGCCATGGCCATCGCGCACGCTCAGTGCCCGCCTTCCTGGGCGCCGAACATGGTCTTGGCGTACTGGATGCCGACGCCATAGCCGCCGGCATGGTCACGGGCGATGCCGGTGGTCAGGTCGTAGGTTTCACCGCGCGCCCAGTCGCGCTGCAGTTCCAGCAGGTACTGCACGCTGGTGATCGGCACCGCACCGGCCTGCACCATGCGGGTGATCGCGCGTTCGTGCGCCTCTTCGCTCACATCGCCGCAGGCATCGGTGATCACATAGACCTCGAACCCCTGCTCCAGCGCCGACAGCGTCGGTCCGACGATGCAGACGCTGGTCCACAGCCCGGCCAGCACCAGCCGACGCTTGCCGATACGGTTCACCTCATCGATCACCGGCTGGTCTTCCCAGGTGTTCATCGAGGTGCGATCGAACACCGTCTGGCCCGGGAAGATCGCCGGCAGCTCCGGGAACATCGGGCCGGAGAACGACTTCTCGGCCACCGTGGTCAGCAGCACCGGCACGTTGAAGCCCTTTGCGCCCTTGCTGATCAACGACACGTTGTTGCGCAGTGCGGAGATGTCGATGGTGTGGGTGGCGAACGCCATCTGCGACTGGTAGTCGATCAGGATCAGGGCGTGGTCGGTGGGTGACAGCAGTGCCTTGGCGGGGGTGGCGGTGGCGAGGCTCATGGGTGGACTCCAGTGGAAGAAACAACAAGGGGACGTGCGAGCGCCGCATCGCCGGCCAGATACTGGCCGGGACTGCAGCCGGTCTCGGCGCGGAAGCTGCGGACGAAATGGCTCTGGTCGAAAAAGCCCAGATGCTGGGCCAGGCAGGTCATCGACTGCCCATGGGTCGGCAGCAGCTGCCGCGCGCGTTCAATGCGCCGTCGACGCACGTAACGCAGCGGGCTGGCACCGGTGCCACTGCGGAACAGGCGCACCAGATGGAAACGGCTCACGCAGGCGACCTCGGCCAGTTCGGTGACCCGCAGCGGCTGCGACAGGTGCTCATCGATGTAGCGCAGCGCACGCTGCAGGGCGGCCGACTGCTGGGGCGCCAGCATGGGCGTGGGCTGGGCGGGCGAAAGAACGGTAGCCATGCTCGGGCGCGCAGCGGGGGTGGCCCATGTTGCGGCGCCAGCCGTCGGCGCCCTACCCCCAACGGTCGAGGTCAACACTCACCCGATCGGGGGAGGCGGCCGTCGCAGGCGTCGCCGGCCGAACAGCCGCGCGTCCAGCGAATAGGCGCCCGGCCCCAGCAGCAACAAGGCCAACGGCAGCAGCGACCATGGCAACGCCGCGCCCTGCCAATAGAGCCCCGGCACCGCCAGCGCAACCGCCAGCGGCGTCAGCAGGCCGGGCAACAGCAAGCCCGTTGCCGCCAGGCACAGCCACCATGACCCACCTGCAGCGGTACCTGGCAGCAACAGCGCGCTGGCGACGCACATTCTCAGCCACAGCAATCCCAGGCCCGGGCCGCGATCGGGAAACATCACATACAAGCGCTGCATCGCCGGCCTCCATCATCCATGTCGGCGTGATAGCCGACCCCGCTGCATCACGCCTACCCCATTCGGGTCACCTGCGCCTGCCCCGCACCTGCCAGAATGAGCGCCATGCGTGGCCACCTCATCCCTCTCCCGCGTCGCCTGCCGGCGCTGCTGTCGTGCCTGCTGTTGTGGATCGCCCTGCCCGTGCTCGCTGCGCAGCATCCGGTGATCAGCGACGGCATGCCCGGCTACCAGCACACCGCGTGGCGGGTCGGCCAAGGGGCGCCCGGCGATATCTGGGACATCGCCCAGGATCGTGAGGGCATGCTGTGGCTGGCGACCGGCTCGGGCCTGTACCGCTTCGACGGTCGCCGTTTCGAGCGCCAGGCGGCACCTGCGGGCGCCCGCTTCCCCTCCACCAACATGGTCACGCTCGGCCTCGACGGCGAGGGCGACGACCTGTGGATCGGCTATTTCCAGGCCGGCATCAGCCAGTTCTCGCCGCAGCGGCTGCGCAGTTTCGGGCGCGCACAGGGCGTGCCGGTGGGCGTGGTGCCGCGCTTCGCGCATGACCGCAATGGACGCCTGTGGGCGGCAGTCAACGGTGGCCTGCGCTGGTTCGACGGGCAACGCTGGCAGGCTCCGGCCGCCGATGAAGGCGTGCCACAACGTCGTGTGCAATGGCTGCTGCAGGACAGCCACGGCACCTTCTGGGTGCTGGCCGACCTGCACATCTGGAAGCGCCCGGCGGGAAAGACCGCATTTGAGAACACCGGCATCGCGGTCTCACAGATGGCGTCCCTGGTGGAAAGCCCGCAGGGCGAGATCTGGCTGGCCGACCGCATCCGCGGCACCTCACCACTGGCCAACGCGCACGGGCTGCTGCCCCCCAGCGAACGGGAAGCGCGGCGCATGCCGGACCTGGTCGCCTCGCGGCTGCAGTTCACTGCCGATGGCGCACTGTGGGCCACGATGAGCCCGCACGGTGGCGTCGCCCGCGTCACCTTCGAAGGTCAGCGCGCCGCGCGCATCGAGCGCTTCGACACGCCACAGGGCCTCACCGCGACCTCGGCGGTGCCGGTCATCGCTGACCGAGAAGGCAACCTGTGGGTCGGCACCAACCTCGGCCTCAACCGCTTCCGGGCACGCAGCGTGCAGACGCTGGCCGTCGGCCCCAGCGATCCTTACCGCTCGCTGGTACGCGGTAGCGACGGCCGCGTGTACGGCTATGGCGAAGACCTCAAGCTGTTCGACCTGCAGCGCCCGCTGCTGGCCGAAAGCGCAGCGCAGCTGCAGGCCGCCGCGCAGCGGGCGCCGACCCCGGTCTGGCAGTTCGACTGGATCAACCTTGCACGCACGGTCGGCGGTCACACCACGCGCATTCCCCTGCCCGCACCGTTCACCGGCCAGCCCCTGCATGCCCTGTTGTTTGCCGACGATGACCAGGCCTGGGTCTGCGCCGGCGAGCAGGCGGTGCTGCAGTACGCGGATAGCCGGTGGCGACGCGAGACACGGCTGCCCGAACAGGCCTGCTCGTCGCTGGCGCGTGCCAGCAACGGCGCGCTGTTGCTTGGTTATTCCGACGGCACGCTGCGCCGCCTCGATAACGGATCGGTCGACACGTTCGGCACGGCACAGGGGCTGTCGGTCGGCCCGATAACCGCGCTGCTGCAGCATGACGATCTACTGCTGGTTGCCGGTGAGGCGGGCCTGGCCGCGCGCCTCGGCAACGGCCGGTTCCTGCCCGTGCGCACCAACACCACCGGCATCCTCGAAGGCATTACCGGCATGGTCGCCGATGGCCAAGGGAGGCTCTGGCTCAACGGCAGCCGCGGCCTGGTGCGGCTTGAAGTCGCTACCCTGCGCAGCGCACTGCGCGACGGCCAACCAGTCGCCCCGCGCCTGTTCGATGCCGTCGATGGCATGCCCGGCATTGCCCTGCAGAGCGGCCCCATCCCGACCGCCGTGCTGGCCGCCGACGGCCTGCTGTGGCTGGCCACCAACCAGGGCCTGGCGTGGTTGGACACGTTGCAGCCGCACATCAACACCATGGCGCCCGGCGTACGCATCGGCGACGTGCTGTATGGCACCACCCAGACGCCGTTGCAGGAGGGATTGCGCCTGCCGGCCGGCACCTCCCAGCTGCAGATCGACTATGTCGCGCTGTCGCTGGCGCGGCCCGAGCGCAACCGCTACCGCTACCGCCTGTCCGGCGTGGACGACGGCTGGCAGGACGCCGGTGGCAGCACGCGCGCGTACTACACCAATCTGGCCCCGGGGCATTACCGTTTCGAGGTGGAGGCTGCCAACGAGGACGGCATCTGGAGCCGCGCGCCAGCCATCCGCAACTTCCGGATTGCGCCCACGTTCCTGCAGAGCGTCTGGTTCAAGCTGTTGTGCGTGGTGCT
The DNA here is from genome assembly GCF_056861525.1 of Stenotrophomonas sp. 82F1. Taxonomy (NCBI): domain Bacteria; kingdom Pseudomonadati; phylum Pseudomonadota; class Gammaproteobacteria; order Lysobacterales; family Lysobacteraceae; genus Stenotrophomonas; species Stenotrophomonas sp. 82F1. The sequence continues at coordinate 2,949 of NZ_JBSPUD010000036.1, read as the reverse complement.
GGTGCTGGCCGTGCTGATGTTGGCCATCCGCATCCGCAGCGGCCAGCTCGCGATGCTGTTCCGCGCCCGCCTGCAGGAGCGCAACGGCGAGCGCGAACGCATCGCACGCGACCTGCACGACACCCTGCTGCAGGGCAGCCAGGGGCTCATCCTGCGGCTGCACGCCATCAGCCAGTCCGCGCAGACGCCTGAACCGGTGCGCACCCAGCTGGAGGCGGCAATGCAGTTGGCCGAGCAGAATCTTGCCGAAGGCCGGGAGCGGGTCAACGCACTGCGTGACGGACCGTTTGCCGGTCGCGACCTCGCCTCGGCGCTGGCCGATGTGCACGCCGAATACGCCGGCCAAGGCACCAACCCGCTGCGCCTGACCGTGGAAGGCAGCCCCCCGCCCCTGCAGACCGATGCCGCCGAAGAAGTATTCCTGATCGGACGCGAGGCCATCCGCAACGCGTTGCGGCATGCGCAGGCCAGTGCCATCGAAGTGGAACTGTCCTACGGCACCCGCTGCTTCCTGCTGCACGTACGCGATGATGGTGTCGGCATTGCCGACGAGGATGCCGGCCGCGGTCACTGGGGCATGCAGGGCATGCGCGAGCGCGCACAGCGCCTGGGTGCGGAACTGCAGCTGTGGACCCGTCCGGGACTGGGCACCGAAGTGGCGCTGTCCGTGCCGGCCCGTCGCCTGTATCACCGCCGTCCATCGCGCTGGCGCTGGCCCTGGAGCAGACCCACCCATGACTGAATCCCTTCCTCCCATCGGCGTACTGGTGGTTGATGACCATCCCCTGCTGCGCGATGGCCTGGCGGCATTGCTGAGCACACACACGGACCTGCGCCTGCTTGGCGAAGCCGCCGATGGCGAAGAGGCGCTGGCCCGCTACCAGCAGCTGCAACCGGATGTGGTGCTGATGGACCTGCAGATGCCACGCATGGACGGCGTGGAAGCGATCGTGCGGATCCGCGCGCTTGATCCCCGCGCCCGCATCATCGTGCTGACGACCTACCGCGGCGATGTGCGTGCGGTGCGTGCCCTGCAGGCCGGCGCCAGCGCCTATCTGTTGAAGGACACGCTGCGCCACGAACTGGTGGACACCATCCGCACGGTGGCCAGCGGCCGTCGTGCACCGATACCGGCAGAGGTGGCGGCCAGCATCGCCGCGCATGTCGTGGAAGACCGGCTGTCGCCGCGCGAAACCGAAGTACTGCGCCACGTGGCCGGTGGCCTGTCGAACAAGCGCATCGGCGAACGCATGCAGATTTCCGAGCAGACGGTGAAGGCGCACATGAAAAGCCTGATGGACAAGCTGGGCGTCGGCGACCGGACCCACGCGGTCACCCAGGCGCTGCGCCGCGGAATCATCAGCCTGGATGACACCGGTCAGGAGTGAAGGGGGTTCGGCCGGGCTGCGCCCGGCACTCGCCGAAGCAACGTCAACGTCAACGTCAACGTCAAAAGCGGGCTAGCCGTGGGATGGCGAGGTGGGTCCGGTTGCGGGGGACGCCGTAAACCCGTCCTTGAAGTGACCCCCGAGAGTTGGACGGTGGGGTCAAACGGCCGCTTGGGCCTGTTTCCGGTACTGTACCGGGCTCAGGCCCTTCAATTTCAATCTGATGCGCTCTTGGTTGTAGTACTTGATGTAATCCACGAGCCCAGCCTCCAGACTCTCGATGCTGTCAAAGCTGTTCAGGTAGAAAAATTCTGACTTCAGCGTCCCGAAAAAGCTTTCCATTGCCGCATTGTCCAGGCAGTTGCCACGCCGGGACATGCTTTGCTTCAACGAGTGCTTTTCCAGCATGTGCCGGTAGTTTTCATGCTGGTACTGCCAGCCCTGGTCGGAGTGGATCATGGGGCGCTCATCCGGGGAGAGCTTGTTGATGGCTTCGTCCAGCATCTGACCTACCAGATCGAACACGGGCTGACGCTTGATCTGATAAGCCACGATTTCGCCGTTGTAGAGGTCCATGATCGGCGACAGGTAGAGCTTCATCCCTTGCACCTTGAACTCGGTGACGTCGGTCACCCACTTCTGGTTGGGCCGCTCGGCATGGAACTGGCGATTGAGGTCATTGCCAACCACAACATTGGCTGCCCCTTTGAAAGATCGGTAGCGCTTCACGCGGACCCGTGATTTCAGGCCCATCTCTCCCATCAGACGCTGTACCCGCTTGTGATTGGTCCGATGGCCCTGATTGGCCAATTCCAGCGTCACCGTGCGATAGCCATAGCGCCCTTGGCTTTGATCGTAGATTGCACGGATGCGCTCGCACAGATCTGCCTCGTCCTGATCCGGATGGGCCAGGACATGGTTCTGGTAATAGAAAGTACTGCGCGACAGCTCTGCCGCTTCGAGCAGAAGCGACAGCGTATGAACCTGCCTCAATCCTTGGATGGCTTGCGCTTTGCGTCCTGCGCCGCCTGCTCTTCCCGGATCAAGGCATCGAGTTTTTTTAGGTAGTCGGTCTCCGCACGCAGATAGGCGACTTCCTTGAGCAGCTCATCGCGGCTCATATCCTCAGGTGGTTTGGACGAACGGGTCTTTTTCATCGGCTTTCGGGGCGGCAGCGGCGGCGGTGCCAACGCTTGGGCACCGCCCTGAGCATACAGGCGCCGCCACTGCCCCACTGCGCCGGCATCGCCAATCTGAAAGTAGGTGGTGGCCTCACGCCCGGACATGCCGTCCCGGCTCATCTTCTCCAGAACAGCCAGCTTGAACGCGAGGTCATAGGACCGGGTCTGGCGGTGAAACCCGCGCCAACCGTGCAGCCGATACGTAGCCACCCAGCGTCTGACCGTGGAGAACTCCAAACCGTGGTGTCGGGCGATGGCTTTGACCGACGTGGAGGTCTTGCAGGCTTCTTTGGCGACCTGCAGTTTGAATCGAGCTTCGTACCTGTTCATGTATCCCTCGGGGTTGGATCTGGCGTCCAACTCCCGGGGGTCACTTCACC
>NZ_JBSPUD010000035.1:0-29234 GCF_056861525.1 Stenotrophomonas sp. 82F1 | reverse complement strand
GTCCAAGCGTGGCAACGCCAGCCTGCGCCAGATCCTCTACATGGCTGCCATGGGCCTGACCCGATCGAAAGGCGGCAAACCCCTTTACACGGCCATCCGCGAACGCGGCCACAGCAGTACCGCCAGCTTCAACATCCTGGCCAGAAAGCTGGCCAAGATCGCCTGGGGCGTCTTCAAGAGCGGTCGGGACTTTGATCCAGCCATGCTGAAAGTGGGTCAAGCCTGCTTCCAGCAGGCTTGACCACAAACATAGGATCTCGGCTCTACAGAAAGCAGATTCCGCGAGTAGATCCACGCCATGCGTGGATGCACTCATTCCATACCGCGCGAACAGCAGTAAAGGAACCGCGACTCAGCCGCCCTCGGCCTTGCGCACGAATTCGTCGAACAGGGCCAGTGTCTGTTCGCTGACATGGTGCTCGATGCCTTCGGCATCACGCCGCGCGGTATCCGGGTCCACGCCCAGCGCCAGCAGGAACCGTTCCACGGTCTGGTGGCGCTGGCGGCTGGCGTGGGCCAACGCCTCGCCCTCGGGGGTCAGGAACACGCCGCGGTATGGGCGCTGCACCACCCAGCCGTCACGGGCCAGCCGTCGCAGCATCTTCGCCACCGTCGGCTGGGCCACGCCCAGGCGGGTGGCGATGTCGACCTGGCGGGCCTCACCGCCATCGGCCAACAGGTCGGAGATCAGCTCGACATAGTCCTCCACCAGTTCCATCCGGTGTGCCTCGCGCACTTGCCGGAAGCTCTCGACCTGGCGCTCGGCCTCGATCAAGGGGGTGCTTTTCAGCGATGTCGAATCGTCCGTCTTGCCCACGCGTGTGCCTGTCCTGCAGTTGTCATCGGGTGCGAACCTGAATTCTGGACCAGTGACGCAGTAAAGACGATTGTTTTACATTGCTATGCGATATAGCAGTGGCTATATTGGCAGCCATGAACACCGTCGCACCCACCGATTCTGCGGCCTCCAACCCGGCCAGCCTGGGTGCGCTCAACGCGTCGATAGCCGTACCCGACAAAGGTCATTGGTGGTTCCGGCTGCTGGCCTTCCTTGGCCCGGGCTACATGGTGTCGGTCGGTTACATGGACCCGGGCAACTGGGCCACCGATCTGGCCGGCGGCTCGCGCTTCGGCTATCTGCTGCTGTCGGTCATCCTGATCTCCAACCTGATGGCGGTGATCCTGCAGGCGTTGTCGGCACGGCTGGGCATCGCCACCGGCATGGACCTGGCGCAGGCCTGCCGTGCGCGCTACCCCAAGCCGGTGAACCTGGCGCTGTGGGCGCTGTGCGAAGCGGCAATCATCGCCTGCGACCTAGCCGAAGTGATCGGTACGGCCATTGCCTTGAAACTGTTGTTCGATCTGCCGCTGCTGTGGGGCGCGGTGATCGCCGCGCTGGACACGCTGCTGGTACTGCTGCTGATGAACCGCGGTTTCCGTGCGCTGGAAGCCTTCGTGATCGCGCTGCTGCTGGTGATCTTCGCTTGCTTCATGGTGCAGATCGCGCTGGCCGCGCCGCCGGTGATGCAGGTGCTGGGCGGTTTCATTCCGCGCACGCAGGTGGTCACTGATCCGCATGCGCTGTACATCGCCATCGGCATCATCGGGGCCACGGTGATGCCGCACAACCTGTACCTGCATTCGTCCATCGTGCAGACCCGCGCCTATCCACGCACCGATGAAGGCCGTCGCAGCGCGCTGCGCTGGGCCGTCACCGACAGCACCGTTGCCTTGACCCTGGCACTGTTCATCAACGCCAGCATCCTGATCCTGGCGGCGTCGGTGTTCCATGCCAATGGCCGCTTCGATGTGGAAGACATCGAGCAGGCGCACCAGTTACTGGCACCGATGCTGGGCGTGGGCCTGGCCTCGACATTGTTCGCCGTGGCGCTGCTCGCGTCCGGCCTGAACTCGACGGTGACGGCGACACTGGCCGGGCAGATCGTGATGGAGGGGTTCCTGCGCCTGCGCCTGCCGCCGTGGCTGCGGCGCTTGATCACCCGCGCGCTGGCCATCATCCCGGTGGTGGTGGTGATCATGCTGTTCGGCGACCAGGGCGCGGTGAAGCTGCTGGTACTGAGCCAGGTAGTGCTGTCGATGCAGCTTCCGTTCGCGATCATTCCGCTGGTACGGATCGTGACCGACAAGATGACGATGGGCGCGCTGGTGGCGCCGCGCTGGCTGGGCAGCATCGCCTGGGTGATCGCGCTGGTGATCGTGGTGCTGAACGTGAAGCTGCTGGTGGACACGTTCGCTGGCGGTTGATCCGCGCGCCCGGGGTCGGATCCCTTGCCACAGGCAAGGGCTCTGACCCCAGTAGATCCACGCCATGCGTGGATGCCCGTGTAGATCCGGATCGCGCGAAATGCCGCCGGGCATGGCCCGGCGCTACCGATGGCGACCTGCAGTAGATCCACGCCGTGCGTGGATGCGGCAATGTCAGGCGCTACAGGAACTCCGCAATCGCCGCTTCGATCTGCTGCGGCGACTGGAAGCCCGGCATGCGCATGCGTTCGTCACCGTCCAGGAACAGCGACAGCGTGGGGGTCTGTCGCAGCCCCAATTCGTGGAAGAACGCCTCACCCACCACTTCCAGCTGCACCCGCAGCAGGGTCGTGCCCTGCCCTGCAGTGCCGCTGGCCACCCGCTGCAGCGACATGTCCAGCATCCGGCAACCCGGGCACCGGTCCTTGTGGAAGTCCACCAGCACGCGCGGATGGTCGGCCAGCAACTGCTGGAACTGCTCAGGCGTGGTGGCGTCGATGATCTGCATCGGTGGTACTCCAGTAATGAGCCAGGACCGCGTCGGTCCAACGGTTGATGGCCGTGGCATGCCGCCGGCCATGGGGCATCTGTTCGATCTCCAGCGGCGGATAGCCGCTGTGGAAATAGCGGATCAGCCGGTGCACCGCACCGCAGTAATACTCCTGCCCCCACTGCGTTTCGCCGGTACCGAACACCGCCACCTGGCGCGGCCGCTGGCCGCGTTCGGCGATGCCGGCCACCCAGGCCTTCATCTCCGACGGCGTGCGCCCGGCGTTGTCGGTCCAGCAGCCCAGCAGCACCAGGTCGGCCTCGTCCACCGGCAGCGGCGGGCACTGGCGCAGGTCGTCGGCGTCCTGCCAGTGCACGGCGTGGCCTGCGGCCCGGCAACGCTCGGCGATGTGGCGGCCGAGCTCGCGGGTGTTGCCACTGAGCGACGCCACCACGATCAGGATGCGCAGCGCCGGGCCGCGCTCAGAGGTCGTCGAAGCCGTTGTCGACGTTGGTCTTCTTGTAACTTGCATTGCGCATCTCGAAGAAGTCGGTCTTGGTCTCGGTGAAGTTGTCGGCGTAGGCCTTGATCCACGGCATCACGTTGTCGGTGGTGTCGCTGTACAGGCGCTCGATGCCGAGCATGCCGGCCATCTTGTTGGCGCGGTACTTCACGTAGCGCACCATCTCGTCCACGTCGATGCCGTCGATGCCGTCCAGCACTTCCGCCGACCATTGTGTTTCCAGTTCGATGGCATGTTCGAACGACTGGTGCACGTAGGCGGTCAGCTCGTTGGTCTGCAGCTCCGGGTTCTCGCCGATGATGGCGCGGATCAGCTCGCTGATGAACTTGGTGTGGGCCAGTTCGTCACGGTTGATGAAGCTGATGATCTTGCCGGTGCCGTTCATGCGGTTCTGCCGCACCATGTTGTAGAAGTACGCGAAACCGGAATAGAAGTTGATGCCTTCCAGGATCGAGGACTGGATCAGCGACTTCAGCAGGGTTTCGGCGGTCTTCTCGCGCATGAAATCGTCGTACGCCCCCATGATCGGCGCGTTGCGCTTGATGATGGTCGGGTGGGTGCGGGCGATCTCGAAGATGCGGTTCTGGTTCGGCAGGTCGGTGATCGAAGCCAGCACGTAGCTGTAGCTCTCGTTGTGGATCACTTCCTGCTGGCCGATGATCGCCGCGTTGGCGTGCGCGGCCGGGTCGGTGATGTACTCGGCGACGTTGTAGATGAAACGCGTCTGCGGCGAATCAAGAGTAGCCAGCAGGCCAATGATGGAATCGTAGGCGTTCTTCTCGCGCGCGTTGAGCTCGCCGTACTGGCGTGCATCCACCTTCATGTCCACCTCATCAGGGATCCAGAAGTTGGTCGACAGCTCCTTGTAGGCGCGATAGAACGACGGGTACGGGATGTCGTTCCAGTTCAGGATGCCGCTGGTGCGGCCGTTGATGATGCCGGTGCTGCGGTTGGGGTGGCGCGGTTCGAGGATCTTGATGCGGTCGAGGGGGGTTGCCATGGTCTTCTGCCTTCGTATTGCATGCGTTGCGGATGTAGAGCCGAGCCCATGCTCGGCTGCTCTTCGCGCCAGAGCCGAGCAAGGGCTCGGCTCTACAGGGGGCGCGTCGATCAGCTCGAGCACCACTCGCATTCGCTGATGTCGATGTCGTTGGAGCGCACGTAGTAGGTGGTCTTCAACCCTTCCCGCCAGGCACTCAGGTGCAGCTCCAGCAACGTGCTGGCGCGGATCGTGCTCGGCACGTAGAGGTTGAAGCTGATCGACTGGTCGACATGGCGCTGGCGGCGCGCGTTCTGCCGCACGCTGGCGAACTGGTCGACCTTGTAGGCGCCCTTCTCGTAGTACGGCCAGGTTTCCAGCGACAGCCCGGGCGCAGCCACCGGCCGCCGGAAGTCCTTCTTTTCCTCGTAGTAGAACGCGCTGTAGATCGGATCGATCGACGCGGTGGAACCGGCTATCTGTGCGGTGCTCATGTTCGGTGCCACTGCCAGCAGCCAGCCGTTGCGCAGGCCGTTGCTCGCCACCTCGCGTGCAAGACTGTCCCAGGCCGCGCCGCTGTAATCACGGTCACGGAAATAGTTGCCGTTGTGCCAGTCGCTGCCGGCGAACATCGGGTAGCTGCCCTTCTCCCTGGCCAACTGCGCGCTGGCCTGGATGGTCAGGAAGTTGATGCGCTCGAACAGGCGATCGGACAGCTCCTCGGCCTCGGGCGATTCCCAGTGGATCGCCTGCTGTGCCAGCAGGTGGTGCCAGCCGAACGTGCCCAGGCCGATGGCGCGGTACTTGTGGTTGGTGATGGTGGCCTGCGGCACCGGCAGTGCATTGAGATCGATTACGTTGTCGAGCATGCGCACCTGGATCGGAATCAACCGCTCCAGCACATCCGTGGCCAGCAGATCCTCGGGGGCGGTGATGGCGCGGCCGAGGTTGATCGATGACAGGTTGCAGACCACGAAGTCACCGGCACGACGGGTGGTGACGATCTGGTCGCCGCTGACGATCTCCTGGATCATCCGCGTCGGGCTCATGTTCTGCAGGATCTCGGTGCACAGGTTGCTGGAATAGACCATGCCCGCGTGCTTGTTCGGGTTCTTCCGGTTCACTTCGTCGCGGTAGAACAGGAACGGATTGCCGGTTTCCAGCTGGCTGAGCATGATCCGCTTGAACAGGTCGATCGCCTTCACCGTGCGGCGGCTGATGCGCTCGTCGGCGACCAGTTCGGCGTAGCGGTCGCGGAAGCTGCCCTGCCCGCGCTTCTCGTCGTAGAAGTCCTGCAGGTACCAGCCCTTGGCCTGCTTCACCTCGTGCGGATCGAACAGGTACCAGTCGGCCCGGCGCTCGACCGCCTCCATGAACAGATCGGGCACGCAGATGGCGGTGAACACATCGTGCGCGCGCAGGCGCTGGTCGCCGTTGTTCAGGCGCAGGTCCATGAAGGCTTCGATGTCGCGATGCCAGATGTCCAGGTACACCGCCACCGCACCCTTGCGCTGGCCGAGCTGATCGACCGACACCGCGGTGTTGTTGAGCTGCTTGATCCACGGCACGACGCCGCCGGATGAGTTGGGCACGCCGCGGATCGGCGCGCCACTGCTGCGCACGTACCCCAGGTACGCACCCACACCGCCGCCGTGCTTGGACACGCGGGCAATATCGGTGTTGGAGTCATAGATGCCCTGCAGGCTGTCATCGACGGTATCGATGAAGCAGCTCGACAGCTGACCACCGACCTTGCCGGCGTTGGCCAGGGTCGGCGTGGCCACCGTCATGTACAGGTTGGACAGTGCCCAGTACGCCTCGCCCACCAGCTGCATGCGCCGCACACGGCCGCTCTCACCCGGCCCGCCCTCGTTCTGCATCAGGTACAGGGCGATGGTCAGCCAGCGCTCCTGCGGCAACTCATACACCTCGCGGCTGCGGTCGGTGGCCAGATAGCGCGTGGCCAGCAGGTACAGGCCGTTGTAGGCGAACAGACGATCGCGCTCGGGATCGATCATCTCACCGGCCTGCTGCAGCTCTTCCTTCGAATAGCAGCGCAGGATGTCGTTGCTGTAGACACCGCGGTCGGCGAGGCTTTCCTGCAGGCCCACGAAGGAGCCGTACTTCAGGCTGACGTCGTAGAAGCGGTTGCGGCTGGCGCGCTTGTACAGCCGGCGCAGGTACAGGCGTGCGGCAAACTGTTCCCATTCGGGCGCGACAAGATCGACGCGCGATTCTGCTTCGCGGATCAGCAGGTCCACCAGATCATCGGCACTGATGCTGGGCTTGCGCTCGACCATCGCCAGCACCACGCGGCAGTAGTCGGTCACATCCAGCTGTGGCAGCTCGGCATGGATCGTGTCGATGCTGCGCAGCAGGCGTGCCGCATCGTAGGGCAGGCGACGATTGCCGGCTTCCTTGGTAATCCAGGTCGGCACGCGCTCGCCGCTGGCGCGCATGGCGTCGCCCGCGCCGGCCAGGTCGGCCACGCGGAAGGTACTGTCGGTCATGGTGGTGGAACTCCAGGCTCGTACGCGCGTCGGCGCCCGATGCCATGGCGGCCCTGCACGCGATACCGGCGCGCGGGGCGAACGGGTGAAGTGCCAGGGTGCAGGAACGTAGGTCGTCGGCATCTGCCTGCGCCTGCGGCCGGTATCCGGGCCGTGGGGGCGACCTGCGTCCGCACGATGGCGGCCGCGTCGACACGGCAAGCCTTCAGGGGCGGGCCGCGGGACGTTTGCTGCATGTCCGGCGGCGGCGGCTGACCGGGAGTGACGGCCACAACATAGTGGGGATGCACTGAGCCGTCAACACAAGATGCAGTAATCACGTCATGTCGCGACCATCGGTCGCAGGATGCCGTGTTGCACCGCCATCACCTTGTTGACGCCGCACACGTCCCCAGTTCGGTAACACATCAACTTTTACGGAACACCGCTCATGCGCGCTGCCCAGTACTCCTCCTTCGGCGACCCGGCCGACGTCCTTGCCGTTGCCGACGCCGCACTGCCCGACCCCGGCCCCGGCGAGGTGCGCATCCGCACCGTGCTGGCCTCGATCCACAACCACGACCTGCTGACCGTGCGTGGCCTGTACGGCTACAAGCCGACGTTGCCGGCGATCGGTGGCAGCGAAGCACTGGGCGTGGTCGATGCGCTCGGCGAGGGCGTCGATGGCCTGCAGATCGGCCAGCGTGTTGCCGCCGCCTCGGTGCACGGCACCTGGGCCGAAGCGTTCATCGCGCCGGCGCGCATGGTGATCCCGATGCCGGAATCGATCCCCGACGAGATGGCCGCACAGCTGATCGCGATGCCGTTGAGCGCGCTGATGCTGCTGGAGTTCCTGCGCGTCGAGCCGGGCCAGTGGGTCGTGCAGAACACCGCCAACGGTGCCGTCGGCAAGTCGCTGGCGATGCTGGCAAAGGCGCGCGGTGTGCACGTGGCCAACCTGGTGCGCAACGCGGAAGCGGTGGCGCAGCTGCAGGCGCTCGACATCGATCACGTGTTCGATACCTCGGTGGACGGCTGGAAGGACCGCGTGCGCGAAGCCACCGGCGAAGCACAGGCAGCGGCTGCGGTCGATTCCATCGGTGGCGATGCCAGCGGCGACCTGGTCGACCTGCTCGGTCACCACGGCACCCTGGTCTCGTTCGGCGTGATGAGCGGCGAGCCGATGCGCATTCCCGCCGGTGGCCTGATCTACAAGGAAGCCACGGTGAAGGGCTTCTGGGGCAGCAAGGTCAGCCAGGCGATGGCGGTGGAAGACAAGCGTCGGCTGGTCGGCGAGCTGCTGAGGCGCGCAGCGGGCGGTGAGCTGACCTTGCCGGTGGAGCGGATCTTCGATCTGGACGACATCGCCCAGGCCGCAAAGGCCGGTGCTGGCTCGGGTCGCAATGGCAAGGTACTGCTGCGCGCCTGATGCCCTCCGGGTCGGATCCCTTTCCGCCAGGAAAGGGCTCTGACCCGTCAGGAGCGTGCGGACCAACGGTCCGCACCCACCGGAGCACAGGCCACTCCCCCAAGGGCGCTGACTTTCGTTAAGAACCTGTGATGTATAACTGAATGCGCTTTCGTCATTGGAAGGCGCACGGACCCGCGTGCGGTACTGACGACTCCTCCCCCGTTTGGCGTAGTCGCTTCCATGCATCGCACCACCCTGCTTTCCAGCGCGGTCGCGCTGGCCCTCGTCGCCGGCACTGCCGGCGCCGCTGAAATCGCCGACACCGGCAAGGACAGCACCACCCTCGGCACCGTGCTGGTGACCGGCTCGAACATCAAGCGCAGCGACACCGCCGGCCCCAACCCGGTGCAGATCGTCACCCGCGAGCAGATCCTGCAGACCGGCCGCTCCACCCTTACCGACGTGCTGCGCAACCTGTCGGCCAACGCCGGCAACAGCTTCGACGAACAGTACACCGGCAGCTTCGCTGCAGGCTCGGCGTCGATCGGCCTGCGCGGCCTGTCGCCGAAGAACACGCTGGTGCTGGTCAATGGCTACCGCGTGGCCAACTTCGGCTTCGCGCTCAACACCCAGGACACCTTCGTCGACCTCAACGCGCTGCCGATCAGCGCGGTCGAGCGCATCGAAGTGCTCAAGGATGGCGCCTCGGCGGTGTACGGCTCGGACGCCATCGCCGGTGTCATCAACATCATCCTGCGCCGTGATTTCCAGGGCGTGGAAGTTGGCGGTGGCTTCGGCACCGCCACCCACGGCGGTTTGAACGAGCGCAAGGCCAACCTGCTGGCCGGCTTCGGTGACCTCGAGCAGCAGGGCTGGAACGTGCTGTTCGGGCTGGACCTGCTCAAGCGCGACCGCCTCGATGCTGACCAGCGCGCGTACACCCGCGACGGCGATTTCCGCGACAAGCCCGGTGGCCGCCTCGCCGGCTGGTCCACGGCCGGTGGCAACTGGCTGTCCAATCCACGTGCGCCGCAGCCGTTCTCGCCCTGCCCCGATGGCAGCGAGCTGCGTCCCTACAGTGACTTCGGCAGCACCCTGCCCGGCCAGGCCTGCGCCTTCAACGCGCAGCCATTCAAGACCCTGCAGCCCGGCGCCGAGCGCCTGCAGGCCTCACTGAGCGCGACCTACCGCTTCAACGACAGCGTCGAAGCCTTCGCTGATGTGCTGTACAGCCACAACAAGGCCGACCAGATCTTCAGTGCGCCGCTGACGGTCGGCCCAGGCCTGCGTGCCTACAATCCCGCCACCGGTACGTTGACCGATATCGCCGCGGTGCTGCCGGTCGGCCATCCGAACAATCCGGGCAGCGCGCCGCTGCCGTTCGAATACACCTTCTTCGATCTCGGCCCGCGCCTGAAGGACAACACCCAGGTGTTCCACCGCGCCCTGGCCGGCGTGCGTGGCACCGGCGAACGCTGGGACTGGGAAGTGGCCGCACTGACCTCGCAGAGCGCGCAGCGCGAGTACGTGGACAACTTCGTGGACCGCTACGCCTTCCAGCAGATCCTGCGCGATGGCAGCTACAACTTCCTCGACCCGTCCAGCACGCCGGGCGCACTGGACGATCTGCGCCTGCAGACCAAACGTCCAGGCTGGTACAAGCTGCACTCGCTCAACATCAAGGCATCGACCTCGTTGTGGGAACTGCCGGCCGGTGCGATCGGCTTTGCCTGGGGCGCGGAATTCCGCAAGGAATCGCTGGACGCGCGCACCAGTGCGCAGGTGCTGTCCGGTACCGAGCTGCGCCCGGCGATCAACATCGTCGACGGCGAACGCCAGGTCAGTGCGGCCTATGCCGAGTTCAGCGTGCCGCTGCATCGCACGCTGGAACTACAGGTGGCCGGTCGCGGTGACCACTACGATGATTTCGGCAAGGCGTTCTCGCCGAAGTTCGCGCTGCGCTGGCAGCCGCTGGACAGCCTGCTGCTGCGCGGCTCGTTCTCGCGTGGCTTCCGTGCACCGTCGCTGCCGGAGATCGCACCGGGGCAGACCATCAGCTACGGTTCGGTGGTCGATCCGTACGATCCGCTGCAGCCCGGCGGCAGCCGTGGCGTGACCAACCTGCGCACCGGCAATCCGGACCTGAAGGCCGAACGCTCGCGCAACCTCAATGTCGGTGCCGTGTGGTCACCCGATGCCGATTCCAGCATCGGCCTGGACTGGTACCGCATCGAGCAGGACAACCTGGTCAAGCCGGACAGCGCGCAGTTCATCGTCAACAACCCGGACCTGTTCCCCGGCCGCGTGCAGCGCGATGCACAGGGCCGCATCCAGATCATCACCAACCAGTACGCCAACCAGGGCGAGCTGACCACCTCGGGCATCGACCTGGAAGCCAACCGTACCTTCCGCACCGATGGCTGGGGCAACTTCACCGTGGCCGGCAGCTGGACCCACCTGCTCAGCTTCAAGCAGCCGCTGGTGGCTGGACAGGCGCCGTATGACGGTGCCGGCAACAACCGCCATGGCGCCCTTCCACGCACGCGCGGTACCACTTCGTTGAACTGGGCGGTAGGTGACTGGAGCAGCACGCTGAGCCTGCAGTACGTGAGCGGCTATGACCAGCGCGTGGCCACCGCCACCAGCAATCCGGGCCTGCGCGACAAGGTCAAGCCCTACCATCAGCTGGACCTGTACGTGGCCTACGAGGGCATTCCGCAGACCACGCTGTCACTGTCGGTGCTGAACCTGACCGACAAGGATCCGCCGTTCGATCCGGCCGGCGGCTCCAGCGGCTTCGACATCAGCCAGTACAACCTGCGCGGTCAGTTCGTTTCGCTGGGCGCGCGCTACCGGTTCTGATTGCCGCTGTAGAGCCGAGCCCACGCTCGGCGCTTCCCTCGGAGCCGAGCGGGGGCGCGGCTCTACAGGGGGGGGGGGGGCCGCGCCCCCCGGGGGCCGCGGCCGCGCGGCCCGGCGGGGCGTCCGCCTCTACTGGGGGGTGCGGACCAACGGTCCGCACCCACCACATCAACGGCTCAGGTGCAGGAACTGCAGGTGCCGTTCGTACTGGCTGATGATGTCGTTGATGATCTGCTTGCGGTTGTAGCCGACCAGGTCGTAATCCTGGCTGCCCTCGTACAGATGTACTTCGGCGCGGTAGTAGCGCTGGTTGCGCAGCTGCTGCGCGGCGAAAGACGGAGTCAGGTAGCCACTGAGGATCACCCGGTACAGGAAGTCCTGCTGCTCGCCGTGGTTGACCGACAGCTCCATGTCGCCCGCTTCGAAGCGCGTCTGCACGTCCCAGCCCTGCTCACCCAGCTGCTCGGCCACCGCCTCCATCGCCGGCTTCACCGTGTCGTCCATGAAGCGGTACACCTGGTCGCGAACCGGGAAGTTCATGGCCTGGGTCAGGCGCTGGCGCCAGCCCTGGTGGTGGCGATCATCGCCGATCAGCGGCGATGGCCTGAACTGCTGCGCGCGCTTGCGGTGCGACTCGTCACTGAAGGCACGGGTCAGGCCCCACATCATCAACAGCAGCACCGCCGAGAACGGCAACGAGGCCAGCACCACCGCGGATTTCAGCGCATCGATGCTGCCCGCCAGCAGCAGGCCGGCAGTCAGCACCGCGATCACCGTGCCCCAGAACACACGCAGCCAGCGTGGGCCATCGTCCTCCGGCGCACCACCATGCGAGGACAGCGTGGACAGCACCACCGCTCCGGAATCGGCCGACGTCACGAAGAAGATGAAGCTGACCAGCACGGTCACCCCGATCACCGCCTTGCTCCACGGGTAGCCATCCAGCAACGCATACAGCACCGTCGGTGGATCATCCACCGCCAGCTGCGCCAACTGCTGCTGGCCATGGTGCAGCACCTGGTCCAGCGCGCTGTTGCCGAAGATCGACAGCCACGCCAGGGTGAAACCCAGCGGAATCAGCAGCACGCCGAACACGAATTCGCGGATGGTGCGGCCGCGCGAGATGCGCGCGATGAACAGGCCGACGAACGGCGCCCAGCCGATCCACCAGGCCCAGTAGAACACCGTCCAGCCGCCCAGCCATTCCGGCCGGCCACCATAGGCGTACACGTCGAAACTCTTGCCCACCACGCTGCCCAGGTAATCGCCCAGGTTCTGCATCAGCGTGCTGAGCAGGTACTGGGTGGGGCCGGCGCAGAGCATGAACAGCACCAGCGCGATCGCCAGCAGCATGTTGATGTTGGCCATCCAGCGCACGCCCTTCTCCACCCCGGACACGGCCACCGCGACGGCCGCGCCCATCATCGCCACCACCAGCAGGATCTGCACCAGGTTGGAGTGCGGCACATTGAACAGATGCGACAGGCCGGCGTTGAGATGCAGCACGCCGAAGCCCATGTCCGCGCCGATGCCGAACACCGTGGCGACGATGCCCAAGGCATCGACGGTGTAGCCGATCGGGCCGTTGATGCGCTTGCCGATCAGCGGATACAGCGCCGAGCGCAGCGCCAACGGCAGGTTGTGCCGATAGGCGAAATAGGCCATCGCCATTGCCGCCAGCGCGAATACGCCCCAGCCATGCAGGCCCCAGTGCAGGAACAGCAGCTGCATGGCCTGGCGCGCACCGGCCTCGCCCGCTGCGCCATCACCCTGCGGCGGCTGCAGGTAGTGGGTCAGCGGTTCGGAAACGCAGAAGAAGAACAGGGTGATGCTGATGCCTGCAGCGAACAGCATGCCGGCCCAGGAGAGATAGCTGAATTCCGGTTCGTCATGGTCGGCACCGAGCTTGATGCCGCCGTACTTGGACAACGCCACGCCGACCACGAACACCAGGTACAGGGTCATCGCCAGCAGGTAGTACCAGCCGACGTTGAGTGCGGCCCAGTCCTGCGCCTTGACCAGCAGGCGACCGGCGCCGAGCGGAAACAGGCTGACGAACAGTGCGAAGGCAACGACGACGATCGCCGCGAAGGCGAAGACGGGCCGCAGGGTTCGCACCGGCTGATGTTGAGGCTCCAGTGCTTCCATGGGCAGCCATCTCCGGATCGATCAGAAAGTAAGCCGGCGGATTCTGGATGAACCGCAGTGGACACAGGATGAAGTCGTGGCACCGCGCAGGCATGATCGGCCGGTATTCCGTGCTACGCGCGCGCCTGCAGCCCTGCACGCGCGTCCGGCGGCGATGTCACCCTGGTCCGATTACGACACGCCGCGTCCAGCGCCGACGATTCAACCCATCACATGCACGGCGCACAGCTTGTTGCCGTCCGGATCACGCAGGTAGGCCAGGTACAACTGGCGCCCTGCCTTCTGCCGCACGCCAGCCGGGTCTTCCACCGCAGTACCGCCATGGGCGACACCCGCTTCCTGCCAAGCATGCACCGCCTGTGGGTCGGCCAACGCAAAGCCGATGGTGCCACCGTTGGCGTGGCACGCCGCCTGGCCATCGATGGGCGGGATGACCATGAACATCCGGCCGTCCTTGACGTAGACCAGCTTGCCCTCGTCATCGAACACGCCTGTGCGGGCGCCGACGGCGGTGAACAACGCATCGTAGAAGCGACGGGAGATCTCCATGTCGTTGGTTCCGACGGTGACGTGACTGAACATGCGGGCACTCCGTTGCGGGAAAGCCCGAGTGTCGGCCACCTCACTGATCGCCGCAATCAAGCCGGGCTCAAGACGTACTGAGCAGCAGCACCGCCGCAGTGACCAGGCCGATGCCGATCCACCCAATCGGGCGCAGGCGGTTGCCGAACAGCAGGCGGCCACAGGTGGCGGTGCCGATCACGCCGATCGCGCCCCACAACGCATAGGCGGTGGCCAGGTCCATGTAGCGCACGGCCTGGCCCAGCAGGGCGAAGGCGATCCAGACCAGCACGATGGCGCCGACACCCCAGCGCCAGCGACGGAAGCCATCGGACTTGGCCACCATCATGTTGGCGGCCACATCGATCAGCGCCGAACAGATCACGAAAAACAGGGCCATCATGTTCATCAGTGCGCCTCCCCGAGGGTGACACAGACGATGCCGACCACCGCCAGCACCAGACCGGCCAGCTGCTGCAGCGACAGGCTCTCACCGAACACGCTGATGCCGACCACGGTCAGCAGGGTCAGGCCGAGGCCTTCCCACACGGCATAGGCCACGCCGACGGCGATGCGGCGTACCGACAACGCCAGGAAGTAATAGGACAGGGCCAGCGCGGCGGCCATCACCAGGTAGCCGGTCCAGCCGCCATCGCGGGCGGCATGGGCCATGAAGGACGTGCCGACCACTTCGGCGACGATCGCCACGGTCAGGCAGGCCCAGGCGACGACGGCGCCACGGGCGGGAACAGTACGGGACATGTGAAGCTCCTTGCGGGACGGGGACCGCGCCCCGTCATCAATAGATCCACGCCGTGCGTGGATGATCCGGAACGCCCCCGCAGACAGGGGCGACGACGGCCAGTATCATCGTCTTTTACGGTGGTATCAAAATGGATTCCATCGACAGGAGCGATGGATCAATGCCCTATTCCCCTGAATCCCTGCAGGCCTTCGTCGAGGCCGCCGCGCTGGGCTCGTTCTCGGCGGCCGCGCGCCGGCTGCGCAAGACCCAGTCCACGGTCAGTACCGCCATCGCCCATCTGGAGGCGGACCTGGGCATGGTGCTGTTCGATCGTAGCGGCCGCTACCCGCAGCTAACCGACGCCGGCTGGCAGGTGCTGGGTCACGCGCAGGAAATCCTTGCCGCCGACGCGCGCCTGCAACAGCTGAGCGTGCGTCTGGCCGCACCCGTGGAGCCACGCCTGACCGTGGTGTTCTCCGATGTCTACCAGCTCGATCCGGCGCAACGTGTGCTGCAGCGGTTTGCCGAGGCATTTCCCGAGATCGAACTGGAATGGCTGGATGCCGAAGGGCGGGACGTACTGGAACTGGTGGATGCTGGGCGCGCCGGACTGGGACTGCTGCCGCGCCAGGCGCAGTACCCCGATGCGCTGGTGGCCCAGCCCCTGGCCCACCACAGCGAACTGGCGGTGTACGTGGCCAGCGACCATCCGCTGGCGCAGGCCGGCGTGCGCGCGGCGGCGCAACTGGCCCGGCACCGGCAGGTGCGGCTGAGCGCGCTGGTCGACCACGCGCCGCCGATCAGCGGGCCGGCGTGGACCGCGTCGGACTACCTGATGGTGATGGAGATGGCCGAGGACGGTATCGGCTGGGCCGAGCTGCCGCGTGCGCTGGTGCAGCGCTACGACCGCGGCCGCCTGCTGGAACTGCGCGTGCCGGGCTGGCCGCGCCGCATCCACAGCGACCTGGTGTGGCGCCGCGATACGCCGCCGGGGCCGGCGGCGTTGTGGTGGGCCGAGGCATTGGGGTGATGCATCAACGGCGCCCCATCCACGCATGGCGTGGATCTACTGCACGCTGAATTACCGCATCCACGCATGGCGTGGATCTACTGCGCACTGAACTACCCCATCCACGCATGGCGTGGATCTACTGCACGCTGAAGTAGATCCACGCCATGCGTGGATGCACAGGAGGTCAGCAGATCACGGGTTGGCTAGCGCGTAATCCAGCGCCGAGCACACCGCCGCCACCTGAGCGTCGTTGCACTGCTGCGGCGTCGCCCGCGGGCTGTCCGGGTAGACCTCGGTGGTGGTGGTGTACTTCGCCCCGGTGATGCCGGCGCACAGGCCCAGCGGCACCAGCGCGTACTCGATGACGCCATGCGCGACCACCGGCGAACCGATGATCTCGCCCTTGTCGTCGGCCGGTGCGATATGGGTGACCTTCTCCACTTCGGCGACCACGGCCTGCTGGAACGCCGGCTGCGGATTCTCGCTGTCGTCCACCAGATAGAAGCCATCGGGAATCAGGCCCGGCTCGAATGGCTTGCCATCACGCGCGGCGAGTGCGGGGCGGAACTCGCTCTCGTCGCTGTCGGTAGTCTCGTGCAGGTCGATGTGCAGCACGAACTGGCCCTTCAACGGTGCGATCAGTTCGATCAGCGCCGTCGATTCGCGGGCCGGGCCGTCAGCGCGGAAGTTGCGGTTCGGGTCGATCGCATCGAAGTTCCAGCGGTTGATGCGCTCGAAGCCCCACGGATTCACGCACGGCGCGACCAGCAGGTTGGCCTTGCCGGCGTAGCTGGCGGCGTGCTTTTCGAGGAATTCCAGCGCGCCCAGCACGCCACTGGTCTCGTAGCCGTGCACACCGCCGGTCACCAGCGCGGCCGGCAGTGCCGGATTCCAGTCGCGGCTGCGCAGGGCGAACAGGGTATAGGTCTCGCCTGCGTAGTCGAGCTGGCCGTAGGCCACCTTGTCGAAGCGCCCGGCCAGTGCATCGATGCGCGGCAGCACTTCCTCGTCGTAACGGCGCAGGCGCTGCTGGCGCGCACGCCACTGCTCCCGTTCCGCCACGCCCCACGGCTGGCCAGGGGTTCCGACGGGGTAGAAAGCAGCAGTGGACATGGCAGATCTCAGCGGGTCAGGAGGCAATTGATCACTTTACCATCGGGTCAAAGCGCTGAACCGTGTGCCGATTCCAATGGCGAATGGAATCAGCAATAATTCTCATTTACGCCCTTCCACTGCCCGCAACGATGCCCATCCCTGCCCTGCAACCGGCCCGCCTGCCCCTGGCCGCCGCCCTCGCCCTGTGCCTGATCCCGGCTGCCAGCGCCTTCGCGCAGGAGAGCGCCACCACGCTCGACAGCATCCAGGTATCGGGCAGCTGGCTGGGCACCGGCCTGCACGACAGCGTCAAGAGCTTCGCCGGCGCACGTACCGTGGTTGATCGCCAGCGCATCGAGGCCAGCGGCGCCGCCAGCCTGGGCGATGCCATGCGCCGCATTCCCGGCGTGCAGGTCACCGACAACTCCGGCACCGCCGGCAGCTCGGTGTCGCTCAACATCGGCGTGCGTGGCCTGACCGGCCGCTACTCGCCGCGCTCGACCGTCCTGCTGGACGGCGTGCCGCTGGCGGTTGCGCCGTACGGGCAGCCGCAGCTGTCGTTCGCCCCGGCCAGCCTGGCCAACATCGAGTCGATCGACGTGGTGCGTGGCGGCGGCGCGGTGCGCTACGGGCCGCAGAATGTCGGCGGCATCATCAACTTCAGCACCCGTGCGATTCCGACCGCGGCCGGCCTGCACGGCGAGGCCGGCGTGCGCTACAGCGCGTACGACCACGGCGGCGGCGACAGCACCCAGTACAACGCGTTCCTCGGCGGCACCGCCGACAACGGCGTGGGCATGGCCCTGTTGTATTCCGGGCAGGACGGCCGCGGCTGGCGCCAGGGCAGCGATGACCGTTTCGACGACCTGGCACTGAAGTTCGCCTATGCCATCGATGCACAGCAGGAACTGCGCGCCAAACTCTCGTACTACAACGTGCGTTCGCTGACCCCGGGCGGCCTGACCCGCACCCAGTACGAGACCGATCCGTTCCAGAACACCCGGCCGACCGACTTCTGGAAGGGCCATCGCACCGGCATCGACCTGGGCTACACCAACACGCTGTCGGAGAACAGCGAGTTCGAGGTGCTTGCGTATTACAACGAAAGCAACCGCGCCAGCTCGCTGATCAACGCCGCCAACACGCAGATCACCGTGCAGCCGCGCGACTACCGCGTGCTCGGCATCGAACCGCGCTACACCCAGCGCCTGCACTGGGGCAGCAGCGTGCACGACATCACCGCCGGCTACCGCTTCCTGCGCGAGCGCGGCAACGACCGCAGCTACACCGTGACCCGCCGTACCGGTGCCGCCGGCGCCACCACCCGCTTCGACAACGCTACCGATGCGCACTCGTTCTACGTTGATGACCGCATCGCCATCGGCCAGTGGCGGATCACGCCCGGCGTGCGTATGGAGTGGATCGACATGGACCGCCAGCAGGCCGGTGGCGGCGCGACCTTCAGCAGCCGCAACGACAAGGCCCTGCCCTCGCTCAACGTGGCCTACCTGCTGACCCCGCAGCTGACCGTGTTCGGCAACTACACCACCTCGTTCGGCCCGGTGCAGAACATCCAGCTCAACTCGCAGAGCGCGACCAATCCGCTGAACCCGGAAATCGCCAGGACCACCGAGCTGGGTGCGCGCTGGCAGGATGGCGCGCTGCGCGCGGAAGTGACCGTGTTCAAGATGCGCTTCGACAACCAGATCCTGCAGGTGCCGGGCATCACCCCGCCGACCTTCCAGAACATCGGCGCCACCGACCACAAGGGCGTGGAGAGCGCGATTGAATATCGCTTCGCCGAAAGCAGCGCGCTGGCCGGGCTGGAGCTGTACGCGAACTACACCTGGACCAAGGCCATCCAGCAGTCCGGCGACAATCGTGGCCTGGATGTGCCGTTCTATTCGCGCGATACCGACAGCATCGGCGCGCGCTATGCGCTGGCCGGCTGGACCTTCAATGTGTCCAGCACCCACCAGAGCGGCCAGTTCTCCGATGCCGCCAACACCTGGGACGAAACCGCCGATGCGCGCGTGGGCCGCGTGCCGGGCGTACGCCTATGGAACGCGCAGGCCGCCTGGCAGCTGCCTTGGCTGGCCGACAGCGAGATTGCGGTGGGCGTGAACAACCTGGCCGACAAGCGCTGGTACACCCGCAACGTGGATGGCAACGCCGGCCGCATGGTGGCCGCACCGCGCACGTTCTACGTGCAGGGCCGCTACCGCTTCTGAGTGCGGTAACCGCCTGATGCGGTGACGGTAGCGCTCACGGTGGCGGCGTATCATGCCGCCACCATGTCCTCCACCGCTTCGCCATCGCGCCTGCATCTGGCCTTCCAGGGCCTGCGCCTGCGCCTGCGTGGCAGCGACCTGTGGTTCATCGCCCTGGCCCTGCTGGTCGGGCTGATCGCCGGTGGCCTGACCCTGTTGCAGGCGGGGCTGGCACGCACCCTGCAGACGGCGCTGTATGGGCTGGACGAGGGCATGCGCCTGAGCTCACTGCCCACGTTGACCTGGACCGCGCTGCTGGTACTGCCGCTGGGCGGCCTGGTGGTGGGCGTGGTCAGCCTTGCTGCAACGCGCCTCAAGCGCCCCCTGCTGGATGCCGTGGAAGCCAACGCGCTGCACGGCGGCCGCATGTCGATGCGCGACAACCTGATCGTGTTGACCCAGACCCTGGTCTCCAACGGCTGCGGCGCGTCGGTCGGACTGGAAGCATCGTACACGCAGATGGGTGCCGGCAGCGGCTCGCAGCTGGGACGGGTGATGCGCCTGCGCCGCAACGACGTGCGCATCCTGGTCGGGGCCGGTGCGGCCGGTGCGATCGCCGCGGCCTTCGGCGCTCCGCTGGCCGGGGCATTCTACGCCTTCGAGATCGTCATCGGCGCCTATACGCCGGCGGCACTGGCGCCGGTGGCGGTGGCCGCGCTGGCCGGCGCCTTCGTTGCCGACCAGGCCGGCGTGGAGGCCTATCTGCTGCCGGCGGCATCCACCATCGACGTGCGCGCTGCCGACTATGCGATCTACGGCCTGCTCGGCTGCTGCTGTGCCATGGTCGGCATCGTGGTGATGCGCCTGATCGCCTCCATCGAGGGCACGGTCAAGCGCAGCCCGTTGCCGCTGTGGGGGCGCCCTGTGGTGGGCGGTCTGCTGCTGATTCCGCTGGCACTGGCCAGCCCGCAGGTGCTGTCGTCCGGCCACGGCGCGCTGCATCTGGACCTGACCACCCATCTGCCGCTGATCTGGATCGGCGGACTACTGACCCTCAAATGCCTGGCCTCGGGCATCTCGCTGGGTTTCGGCTTCCGTGGTGGCCTGTTCTTCGCCTCGCTGTTCATGGGCACCCTGGTCGGCACGCTGTTTGCCGGGCTGCTGGCGATGGCCACTGGCGTACCGGTGGTCGACGCCACCTCGGCGGCACTGGCGGGCATGGCCGCACTGGCCGCGGCGGTGGTTGGCGCGCCGATGACCATGGCCATGCTGGTGCTGGAAGGCACGCACGATTTCCTGCTGACCAGCGTGGTGATGAGCGCCGTGCTGGTGTCCAGCACCCTGGTGCGCCAGTGGTTCGGCTATTCCTTCTCGACCTGGCGCATGCATCTGCGCGGGGAAACCATCAAGAGCGCGCGTGACATCGGCTGGGTGCACAACCTCAATGCCGGGCGGATGATGCGCAAAGGCGTAGCCACTGCCCCGGCCGACCTCGATGCCGCTGCCTTCCGCCAGCGCTTCCCGCTGGGCTCGGGCAGCCGGGTGATCCTGATCGACAGTGAAGGCCACTACGCCGGCATCGTGCAGATCCCGCGCCTGTTCGGCGACGGCGTGAAACCCGAGGACGTGGTGGGTACGTTCGCCGAGAACCGCGACGTAGCGCTTGCCGCCAGCGCGGACGTGGTCAGCGTGATGCAGCGGTTCGACCAGACCCAGGCCGACGAGCTGGCGGTGGTGGCCGACGATGGCCAGGTACTGGGCGTGGTGTCTGAAGCATTCGTGCGCAAGCGCTATGCGGAGGAGCTGGACAAGCGCCAGCGCGAAATGATGGGCGAGCGCGTCGACGAGTAGATCCACGCCATGCGTGGATGATGTTCCCGCCCCCCCCCCCACCCATCCACGCATGGCGTGGATCTACTGCACGGCCTGGCTCCCAATGCGCTTCGACTGGTAGATCCACGCCATGCGTGGATGATGTCCCAGGCGCACCAACCCATCCACGCATGGCGTGGATCTACTGTCACCTGCGGGAGGTAGACTGCGGCCATGCGCTTCATTGAAACCTTCCAGTCCGGCCCCTTCGCCGACACCGTGGTCAGCCTGCTGGCGGCGTTCGTGCTCGGCACCCTGATCGGCGCCGAACGCCAATACCGGCAGCGCACCGCCGGCCTGCGTACCAACGTGCTGGTAGCCGTCGGCGCCGCGGCCTTCGTGGATCTGGGCATGCGTATCGCCGGCAGCGCCGAGGCCGTGCGGGTGATCTCGTACGTGGTCTCGGGCGTCGGCTTCCTCGGCGCCGGCGTGATCATGAAGGAAGGCATGAACGTGCGCGGCCTGAACACCGCCGCGACGCTGTGGTGCTCGGCGGCCGTGGGCAGCTGCACCGGCGCGGACATGCTGGCCGAAGGCGTGCTGCTGACCGTCCTGATCATTGCCGGCAATACCCTGCTGCGGCCACTGGTGAACGCGATCAACCGCATCCCGATCAACGAAGCCGCCAGTGAGGCAACCTACGAAGTGCGCCTGAGCGTGGATGCCGACGCGGTGCCGCGCGTGCGCGAGCGCCTGGTCGATGCACTGGAAGCAGCGCAGTATCCCGTCGGCGACGTGCAGCTGGTCGAGCACGCCGATGCGCCCACCGATGTGATCGCCGTCCTGGTCAGCACTGCTGTCAGCGCCGACGAGCTGGACGTGGTGCTGGCGCGGATGGAGCAGGTTCCGGGCGTGCTGCACGCCACCTGGGAAGTCAGCACCCGCGATTGAGCGTGGGCCAGCAGTTCATCCACGTGTGGCGTGGATCTACTGCTCATGCACGGGCCACGCGCTGCTGCGCACTCAGCAGCCTGCGGAACGATGCGCAGCGCCGCGCATCCTCGGCGTGTGGGCAGGCCGCAGCGCGCCGCAACCGATCCTGCACCCGCTGCAATCCGCGGATCTGCTGCTGCAACGCATCGGCCTGGGCCAGCAATGCCGTGCGGTCCAGTGCAAGCCCGGCCCCCTGTGGCATCGCCGCACCAATCTGCTGCAGCGACAGGCCCGCAGATTGCCCAAGGCCGATCAGTGCCAGCCGTTCCAGCACCTGTTGGTCGTATTGCCGGCGCAGACCACGACGCCCCAGCACCTGCACCAGGCCCAGCTGCTCGTAGTAGCGCAGGGTCGAGGCCGGTACGCCACTGCGGCGCACCACCTCACCGATATCCAGTTCCCGCATCGTGCTTGACCTCAAGTGGGCTTCAAGCGCCACCATGGTCGCACTCCCCGCGCAAGGCAAGCCCATGGCTGATTCACTCCCGCTCGATCAGAACACGCTCTGGAACGGCCCTGCTGGCGAGAACTGGGTCGCGCAGCAGGCCCTGCTGGACGGTCTGTTCCAACCGATGGCCGATGCCCTGCGCGACGAACTGCCGGCTGCCGTCACGGAACTGCTGGACATCGGCTGCGGCACCGGCGCCAGCACGCTGACCGCCGCCGCAGCGCGTCCTGAGGCCCACTGCACCGGCATCGACATCTCCGCACCCATGCTCGCCCTCGCCCGCCAGCGTGCCGCCGCGATCGGGCGCGACATCGACTTCATCGTTGCCGACGCGCAGCGCCATGCCTTCGCAACAGCGCGCTACGACTGGGTCCAGTCGCGGTTCGGGGTGATGTTCTTCGAAGACACGCTGGCCGCCTTCGCCAACCTGCACCGTGCCGCCCAAGCGGGCGCGGGCCTGCGCTGCATCGCCTGGCGCAGCGCGCAGGAAAATCCGTTCATGACCACCGCCGAACGCGCTCTTGCGGATCAGTTGGTGCTGCCGGCACGAGCAGCCGGTGCGCCAGGACAGTTCGCCTTCGCCGATGGCGAGCGGGTGCGTCGGCTGCTGCAGAGCGCCGGATGGCAGGACGTGGATGTATCGCCGCTGGACCTGACATGTTTCCTCACCCGTGACGCGCTGGCCAGCTACGTTGGCCAGCTCGGACCTGTGGGCCTGGCCTTGCGTGCACTGCCCGCCGAGCGCGCCGATGCGCTGCTGCAACAGGCACTGGCCGCATTCGCTCCGTTCATCGACGGTGATCGCGTGCGCGTGGAGACCGCCTGCTGGATGATCCGCGCCCGCGCCTAGCAACAGAAAAGGGCACGGAGGGGATCAAGTCGTTCATGCCCCGGCTGTGCGGGAAACGACTTGATCCCCTCCGTCCCCTCTTCTCTACAGCGCCTCGCCTGCATCGGCCAGCCGCGATTCGATCAGCGCGTACCACTGCTCGAGCATGTCGACCAGCATGTCCAGCTCGGCGTCGGCCCGCTGCGCGCGGCCACTGCGCAGGCAGGCCTGCGCCTCCTGCAGCTGGGTGAGGAAGCCGGCAACGGTGTCGGCCTGCAGGATCAGGCCCGGCAGCCGGCGCCCGGGAATGCGCACGACCGCATGGTTGCCGAGCTGGCCGTACACGCTGAGAGTGGCTTCCGTCTTCATGGACAAGGGCAGGAATTGGGCATTCATCAGGTGCACCAGGGAAGAAACCTGCCCACCGGCAGGCGTGGAAAACGGGGGAGACGTTTCCACGTCCTGCCGGCAGAACAGGGGGGACTCGGGATGCCGGGGCACGCCCCGGCACGGGGATTCAGTGCGGCCGGGCCACGCCAGCGATCTGCACCCGCCGGTTGGGCGCCAGGCAGGCGATCAGTTCGCGCCGGTTGCGCTGGTCGCACTGCACCAGCGGTTCTGCCGCGCCGCGACCTTCGGCACTGATGCTCGCCGCGGGTACGCCGCCCTGTACCAGCGCCATGCGCACCGCCTCGGCACGTCGCTGCGACAGTGTCTGGTTGTAGGCAGCGCTGCCGATGCGGTCGGTGTAGCCGACCACCTGGATCGACTGCACCTGGCTGGCCTCACGCACCTGCGCCAACACGCCCTGCACGGCCTGCTGACCAGTGGCACTGAGCACCGCACTGTCAAAACCGAACAGGGCATCGGCGGCCAGTCGCAGCGGCTGCTCCGGCAACGGCGCCGGCGGTGGCGGTGCAGGCGGACGCGGCGGGTCCAGCACGGCAGCGCACGATTCAGGCTTCCAGTAGCCGCCCTGGGCGATGCCCTTGTTGTCAAAGCGCACCTGGAACTGGCAGGTGAAGTATTCGGCGCCCTGTGCGGTGCGGAAGTTGAACAGGTAGTTCCACTCGCGCACGCCCCACATGCCTTCATTGAAATGCGGGGTGCCCAGCAACGTATAGAGCTGGCGCTTGCTCATGCCCGGCGCGAACCGGCGCAGGTCGGCGATATCGGGATAGATGCCTTCCTTCAGCGAGGCCTTGCTGGCCTCCGGGAAGGTGACGGCAGTGCTGCCGGCGGGACCGTCGGCGGCCGGTGCGTGGCTGCGGCACGCAACCAGCAGCCCTGCAGCCAGGATCAGCCCCAGCGTGGCGATGACGCGGCCACTGCGAGCGATGCGATGCGATTTCATGTCATTCCCCCTGTAGACGTTGGCCGCGGCGCCGGGCCGCAAGTACGACCCGGCGCGGGCAATCACCACTGGATGCCGGCACCGACGGCCACACCGGCCTCGCCACGGCTGTTGGTGGAGCCACTGAACTTGTAGATCCAGCGGCCGCCCTCGGAAACACCGGAGATGCCCAGGGCCACGCCGGATTCGCCGTTGTAGCTGCCGGCGGCGATCGAGGCCATGTTGCGTCCGGCTTCGCTGGGCTGCGGCAGCGACGCGGTTGCCATCGCCGAGGCGATACCGGCCGAGGCACGGTTGTCGGTCTTGCGCAGGTCGCGTTCGAAGCCGCCCATGCGCTCATCGGTGTAGGCCTTGGACCAGTCCAGCGTCTGCGCCATGCCCGACTTCAGCTGGTCGACATTGACCGCGTCGGTACCGGCGGTGCCGGCGGCGACGTTGCGCACCGTGGTCGGGCCGCTGCTGGTGCTGCCCAGGGTCACGCTGTTGTAGTTGGTGGTGCCGTTGGTGGTGGTGTCATAGCGGATCGTGCCCTGCTGCGAAGCCTGCAGCTGACGCACGTTGACCGCGTCCGTTGCCTGCGAACCATCGGCCACGTTGACCACCTGGCGTTCGGCACCGGCTGCCCCCACCGACACGGTATTGGCGCGGTTGGCGACCGAGCCTGCACCCAGCGCCACCGAGTTGTCGGCCTGTGCCTGCGAACCGTTGCCCAGTGCGGTCGAGTTCGCCCCGGCAGCGGTGGAGCCGGCACCGCCTGCGGCGGAGTTGGCACCGCTGGCAGACGGATCGGCCAGGTTGTTGCTGTTGTTGGCCCGGAAGCTGCCGGCGACGTTGGTGATGTTCTGGATCTTCTGGTCGGTGTAGGACTTGGACTGGTCGATGGCGTAGTTGACGCCGTTCTTCAGCTGGCCGACGTTGGTCGCATCGTGGTCGTCGGAGCCATCGGCCACGTGGGTGACCTTGCGCTCGCTGCCGCTGCTGCCCACCGCCACTTCACCGGACGAGTTGCTGGCCCCGGCTTGGCCGTAGGCACCGGTATAGCCAGTCTGCGCGCCGACGCTGGCCACCGAGCCGGCACCCAGCGCAACACTGTTGCCTGCGCTGGCATTGGCGCCGTTGCCGACTGCCACGCTGCCCGCGCCCGCTGCGCTGGCCTGCGGGCCGACCGCCAGTGCTTCGGCACCGGTGGCCGTAGCCGCGGCGGCAGTGGAGTTGACCGCCAGGTACGGGCTGCCGCCACCGTTGCTGATGCGCTGGTTGAGCACCCGCAGCGAGCCGTCCACGGCGGAGAACGCCGCGGTGACGTTGCTGTAGTCGTTGCCGGTGATGGTGCCATCGGTGGCGATGGTGGAGATGTTGAAGGTCGGCGCGGTCCACAGGCCGGTGCTGCCGTTGTACACGGTGCTGCCACCGAAGTAGCTGGCCACCGTCTGGTGCGTGCTGAACAGCTGATCACCGGTGATGGCATCGCTGCTGCCCGCCAGAATGCTGCCGGCGGCAACGTTGGTGACTTTCACCGGTGCACCGCCGGTACCACTGAGGGTCACGGTATCGACCACGTTGCCACTCCCATCCACGTCGTACTTCACGGCGCGCTTGTCGAGGTCATCGGTCTGGTCTGCAACGTTGGCCAGCGAATTGCTGACCGCATCGAAGGCGGTGCCGACGTCGTTGTAACTGCCCTGGCTGACGGTGCCATTGGCGGCGACGTTGTTGAGCGTATAGGTCGGTGCAGTGACCACGCCATTGGCATCCACCGCAGCGCCGCCGCCGAGATGGGTGGCCACGGTCTGGTTGGCCGCGAACAGCTGCGCACCGTTGATCGCTTCGCTGCTGGCCGCGCTGATCTGGCCCGGGCCAAGGTTGCGCAGCGTGGTGGCCGTGCCGGACTGGCCCAGCGTAGCGCTGCCGTAGTTGACGCTGCCGTCGCCGTTGAGGTCGTAGCGCAGCGCGCCCTCTTCCGAGGCCTGCAACTGCCCCAGGTTGACCGCATCGGTGCTGGCGGTACCGGCGGCGACGTTGGTGACCTGGCGTTCGGCGCCTGCGGCACCGATCGACACGCTGTTGGCACGGTCGGCCAGGCTGCCGGCACCGACCGCGATGCTGTTGGCGGCGGTCGCGTTGGCACCGGCACCGACGGCGATCGATTCGGTACCGCTGGCCACGGCGTCGGCACCGGTCGAATTCACGCGCAGGTACCGGGTGCCGGTGTTGCGGATGTCGTTGATCTGCGTGTTGAGGTTGACCAGCGAGCCATCCACCGCATCGAAGGCGTCGGTGACGTTGTCATACAGCCCCGAGGCGACGGCGCCACCGGTGGAGATGCTGCTGATCTCGAACAGCGGTGCGGTGAAAGTGCTGGTGAGCGGATCGAACGCTGCACGTCCACCGAAGAACTTCGCCATGGTGTCGTTGCTGGCGAACAGCTGCGCACCATTGACCGCCTCGCTGCTGGTGGCGTTGACCGCACCGGCGGCCAGATTGCCGATGGTGGTGGTGCCGGTGCCATTGCCGAGGGTGACACGGCGGTAGTCGGGGTCGCCTGCACCATCCAGGTCATAGGTGACCGCCGCGGCACCGACCGCATCGATCTGGCTGATCGCGCCCTTCAGCTGGGCCACGTTGACCGCGTCGGTGTTGGCGCTGCCGGCCGCGAGGTTGGTGATCTGCCGCTCGCCACCACCGGCGGTGCCTACCGACACCTCGCCAGCGGACACCTGTGCGGTGGTCAGGCCGTAGGCGCTGTAGCTGGCCTGGGCACCACGCAGTGCGGCGGAGCGGTAGCCCAGCGCCACCGAATTGGCCTGGTTGGAGGTGCTCTCCGCACCGAGCAGGGTCTGCCCGTTGGCGGTGCCGCTGGCACTGTCGCCGACCACCACCGAGTGGCCCATGCGTGCCGCGTAGTCGGCAGTGGGGACGCCGGTCGGATCGCTCGGATCATTGGCACCCGCACCCGGGAAGGCGACGTTGGCATCAACCTTCGGCAGCTCATGGCGGGCATTGGCACCGATCACCACTTCCTTGGAGCCGTTGGCATAGGCGCCATCGCCCATCAGCACCTGGTAGTCCTGCGCGGCGTTGACCGCCCAGCAGGAGATATCGGCCAGTGCAATGTCCAGGCACTTGGCCGCCCAGGCCGGCGAATCCTTGGGCAGCAGCAGGCCCAGCAAGCCACCGGGATTGCCGTTGTTGATGTTGTAGATGTAGCTGTCGGAGGTGACGCCACCGATCAGGGTCAGGTGCGAGCTGCCGCCGGTGACCGCGCCACCCAGGCCATTGAGCGTGGTACCGACCGGCGTGGCATTGACCACCGGCAGGCCGAGCACGTTGACCGTGGAATAGGTCTGCATGACGTTGGCGGTGCTGAGCTTGAGGTTGCCGTTGGACAGGTAGCCGGTGCCACCGAACAGGCTGGCGGTGGTCGGGCCGAGCAGTTCGGTGACACCGCCCACCAGGCCACCGGTGCCGATCACCAGGCCCGCGTTCGGGTCGGCAGCGGCCGGCGCCTTCGGGCTGGTCGGCGGAATGGCCGACGGCGAGGTCAGGCCGAGGCTGCCCAGGGTATTGCCGACCAGGCCGCCGACGGCGCCGGTCAGGTTGCCGACAGTGCCGTTGAGATCGCCGTTGAGCAGGCTGCCGACAGCGCTGCCAACGCCGTTCAGCGCAGTGCCGACGCCGTTGAGCAGGCCGCCCAGGCCAAGCGCGCTGTTCTGTGCGGCGACGGTTGCGGTGCCGGCCAGCTTGAGGTTGCGATCAGCGACGAGTTCTTCGCCGTCCTTGCCCTGTACGCGTACCTTGCCCGCCACGCCGGTATCAAACGCGGCGGTGATCGCGCGGTCATCGGTGTCGCCCGGCAGCTCTTCCTTGGCCGGCAGTGTGACTGATGCGGTGGCGCCGGCCTGGCCTTGTCCTTCGATGGGGTTGCCGGCCACGCCCAGCCGCGAATCGACCTTGCCGTCGACGGCCGCCTTCAGCCCGGACGGCGTTGCAGTCACGGCGGTGGCAACCTGGGTGCCGGCATCGACGCTGGCAACCGGCGTACCGGCGATGCCGACATTGGCTTTTGCGGCGGCGTTGGCAGACAGACCCAGCGGCGCCTGAGCGGCCGGTGCGACGTTCGCGGCGACTGCGGTATCGACACGGGCGGCGGCGACGTTGCCGATGCCGATGTTGGCGTGCACGTCGGCGCCGAGCGCCGGTGCGGGCACCTGGCGCGGCGTCGCGCCGGCGGCCAGCTTGACCTGCACGGTGGCCGGCAGGACGTCGCGCACCACCGGCAGCGAAGTCGTGCTCAGCTGCAGGCCAACGCGTGCGTTCGCACTGATCGCCGGGTTTGCCTGGGCCTGTCGTGCGGCCGCTGCCAGCGCAACCTCGGCATCGACCTTCACCGGCATCGGCTGGGTGTACTTGGCCGCCAGCGCCTGCAGGTCGCGTAGCGATTGGCTGGACTCTGTTGCCGCCGCAGGCCCGCTGGCCAGCACGCACAGCAGCGCCAGGGCCAGGGTGCTGGGCACCAGGAGGCTGGCGCGACGGTCGCGCGGTGCGGCACCACCGCTATCGCCGGTGGCCAGTTCCGAGGCCACAACCAGAGCATTGAGCTGGCGGTTCCATACACGCCGGTAGATGCGGTTCATGAGCATTTCCCCCGTAGGCGGACTACTTGAATGTCAGTGGACTTGCCGTTAGGCAGGTGACTGACATTTCGCGCCTTTCAGCGAGGGCTGAGCACTTCATTCCGGCAGGGCAATCGCGCATTCCGGCAAATCCACGGCCGGATTCGGCAGCCAGATATGCAAATCCGGCAGGGAGGGCTGGCCGGGCTGCGCCCGGCACCCGCAGAGGCCACGTCAAAGACAACAGCAACGGCAAAATCTGGGTTCCTGAGGGATGGCGGGGTGGGTCCGGTTGCGGGGGACGCTGCAAGTACGTCCATGTAAGCTCGGTCGCGCCATCCATGGCGCTCACGCCCCCGCAACCGGACCCACCCCGCCTTCGACAGTTTCCCGCG
>NZ_JBSPUD010000034.1:0-34237 GCF_056861525.1 Stenotrophomonas sp. 82F1 | reverse complement strand
CCCCTGCCACCGGCCCCACCCCGCCTTCGACAGATTTCCGCGATCTGTCGGACCATCTCTTGGGGCCGGATCCGTTTTCCGCAGGAAAACGGATCCGACCCCATTTTGTTTGTCGATATCTGACAGATTTGGTCCACGCATGGCGTGGATGGCCCCATCGCCACCGGGAAACTGTCGAAGGCGGGGCGGTGTCGGATTGCGGGGTGTCCGCGGCATGGATGCCGCGGCCAAGCCTACAGGGACGTACTTGCGGCGTCCCCGCAATCCGACACCGCCCCGCCAAACCACGGATCACCCCAGAGCCGGCTGTTGCCTTTGACGTTGACGTTGACGTTGACGTTGCTCTGGCTCATGGCAGGTGCAGGGCGCAGCCCTGCCGACTCCCCGCCGGGGTAAACTAGCCGGATGGCTTCCCGTCCCGCGCACGACCTGCTCCGCCGCGTCTTTGGTTACGACGATTTCCGTGGTCCGCAGCAGGACATCGTGGAGCATGTGGCTGCCGGTCACGATGCCCTGGTGCTGATGCCTACCGGTGGCGGCAAGTCGCTGTGCTACCAGGTGCCCGCCCTGCTGCGCGACGGCTGTGGCATCGTCATCTCGCCGCTGATCGCCTTGATGCAGGACCAGGTCGAAGCCCTGCGCCAGCTCGGCGTGCGCGCCGAGTTCCTGAACTCGACCCTGGACGCCGAAACGGCCGCCCGGGTCGAACGCGAACTGCTCGCCGGCGAGCTCGACATGCTCTATGTCGCTCCCGAGCGCCTGCTGACCGGCCGCTTCCTGTCGCTGCTGTCGCGCAGCCGGATCGCCCTGTTCGCCATCGACGAAGCCCATTGCGTGTCGCAATGGGGCCACGACTTCCGCCCCGAATACCGGCAGCTGACCGTCCTGCACGAGCGCTGGCCGGAGATTCCGCGGATCGCCCTGACCGCTACCGCCGACCCGCCGACCCAGCGCGAGATCGCCGAGCGCCTGGACCTGGCCGAAGCACGTCACTTCGTCAGCTCCTTCGACCGCCCCAACATCCGCTACACCGTGGTGCAGAAGGACAACGCCCGCAAGCAGCTGAGCGATTTCCTGCGCAGCCATCGCAGCGAGGCCGGCATCGTCTACTGCATGTCACGGCGCAAGGTGGAGGAAACTGCCGAGTTCCTGTGCACGCAGGGTTTCAACGCCCTGCCCTACCACGCCGGCCTGCCCTCGGAAGTACGTGCCAACAACCAGCGTCGGTTCCTGCGCGAAGACGGCATTGTGATGTGCGCGACCATCGCCTTCGGCATGGGCATCGACAAGCCTGACGTGCGCTTCGTCGCCCACACCGACCTGCCCAAGTCGATGGAAGGCTATTACCAGGAGACCGGCCGCGCCGGCCGCGATGGCGAGGCCGCCGAGGCCTGGCTCTGTTACGGCCTGGGAGATGTGGTGCTGCTCAAGCAGATGATCGAGCAGTCCGAGGCCAGCGAGGAGCGCAAGCAGCTCGAGCGGTCCAAGCTCGACCACCTGCTGGGCTACTGCGAATCGATGCAGTGCCGCCGCCAGGTACTGTTGGCCGGTTTCGGTGAAACCTATCCCAAGCCCTGCGGCAACTGCGACAACTGCCTGACCCCGCCGGCGGCCTGGGATGCCACCATCCCCGCGCAGAAGGCTTTGAGCTGTGTGTACCGCAGTGGCCAGCGCTTCGGCGTCGGCCACCTGATCGACGTCCTGCGTGGCAGCGAGAACGAGAAGGTCAAGCAGCAGGGCCACGACAAGCTGAGCACCTACGCCATCGGCCGCGACCTGGATGCGCGCACCTGGCGTAGCGTGTTCCGCCAGCTGGTGGCCGCCAGCCTGCTGGAAGTGGACAGCGAGGGCCATGGCGGCCTGCGCCTGACCGATGCCAGCCGCGACGTGCTGACCGGTCGCCGCCAGATCAGCATGCGCCGCGATGCGGTCAGCGCCAGTGCCGGGCGTGAACGCAGCGCGCAGCGCACCGGCCTGTCGGTGCTGCCACAGGACCTGGCCCTGTTCAATGCGCTGCGCGGCCTGCGCGCCGAGCTGGCGCGCGAGCAGAACGTACCGGCCTTCGTGATCTTCCACGACAGCACCCTGCGCAACATCGCCGAACAGCGCCCGACCTCGCTGGACGAACTGGCCCGGGTGGGCGGCATCGGCGGCACCAAGCTCAGCCGCTATGGCCCGAGGTTGGTGGAGATCGTGCGCGAGGAAGGGTAGCGCCAACCGTGCGCTGCGGCCCCTGTAGAGCCGAGCCCACGCTCGGCTGCCTTTGCCGCAGAAGCAGCCGAGCATGGGCTCGGCACTACATTGGTGCGGGTCCAACCTTGAACACACCATTCAGCATGAAGTGCATCCGGCCCCGCTTGCGGCTAAATTGACGCCATGTCCCTCGCCTCGACCCTGCTCCGTGTCGTGCTCATGCTCAGCCTGTTGCTCAACGGGCTGAACGCGGCCATGGCCAGCGGACACGAGGACATGGGCCGCATGGCCCATGCCATGACCTCAGCCATGACCGATGAGGGCGACGCGGACTGCCATCACCACGCCGGCATGACCGCCGACGAGGCGCCGCAGGCCAAGGCCCCTGCCCATGACGCGCACTGCCAGATCAAGGACTGCGTGCGCAGCTGCGCCCAGCACCCGCTGCTGGCGGTGCAGGCACTGCCGTTCCTGACGGGTCCCGGTCTCTCCTTGACCCCCCAGCCGATGCCGGCCAACGGCCGCCCGGCACCGCCGCTGCCGCCGATCTCACGCCCTCCCATCGGCTGATCCAACACGCCTCGTGCGCGCTGCGCACTGAAGCCGGCCTTGCGCTGGCGTCTTTCCGTGTTTGGAGTCACCACCATGAGTACCCGTATTCCTCCCGGCCCGGGCGCTGTGCCCATGCCGTCGCGCCGTCTTTTCGTACAGGGCATCGCCGCTGGCGGCGTGGTTGCCGGCATCGCCGCGGCCGGCGTCCCGCAGCGTGCGCTCGCCGCCGCCTCTGCCGCGCCACGACTGGCCGGCGCGCCGGCAGTCATCAGCGATACCCGCGTCGAACTGGCCATCGGCGAGTCGCTGGCCAACTTCACCGGCCGCACCCGCCCGGCGATCACCGTCAACGGCTCGCTGCCGGCACCGATCCTGCGCTGGCGCGAAGGCCAGACCGTGGACCTGTTCGTGCGCAACACGCTCGGCCAGCACCCCACCTCCATCCACTGGCACGGCATCCTGCTGCCGGCCAACATGGATGGCGTGCCCGGCCTGAGCTTCAACGGCATCGGCCCGGGCGAGACCTACCACTACCACTTCGATCTCAAGCAGTCCGGCACCTACTGGTATCACAGCCATTCGCTGTTCCAGGAACAGGCAGGGCTGTACGGTGCGCTGATCATCGACCCGGCCGAACCGGCGCCCTACCGGCATGACCGCGAGCACGTGATCATGCTGTCCGACTGGACCGACATGGATCCTGGCGCGCTGTTCCGGCGCATGAAGAAGCTCGCCGAGCACGACAACTACTACAAGCGCACCCTGCCCGACTTCCTGCGCGACGCCCGTCGCGATGGCTGGTCGGCCGCGCTGTCCGACCGCGGCATGTGGGGCCGGATGCGGATGACGCCCAGCGACATCTCCGACATCAACGCGCACACCTACACCTACCTGATGAACGGCACGGCGCCGGCCGGCAACTGGACCGGGCTGTTCCGCAGCGGCGAAAAGGTGCTGCTGCGCTTCATCAATGGCGCGTCGATGACCTACTTCGACGTGCGCATCCCCGGCCTGAAGATGACCGTGGTCGCCGCCGACGGCCAGTACATCCATCCGGTCAGCATCGACGAGTTCCGCATCGCCCCGGCCGAAACCTACGACGTACTGGTCGAACCCAGCGGCCAGGATGCCTTCACCCTCTTCTGCCAGGACATGGGCCGCACCGGCTATGCCGCCGGCACCCTCGCCGTGCGCCATGGCCTGCAGGCACCGATTCCCGCGCGCGATCCGCGCCCGTTGCTGACGATGAGCGACATGGGTCACGACATGGGCAGCGGTGGCCATGGTGGCCACGACATGGCAGCAATGAAGGGCATGGAAGGCGGCTGTGGAGCAAGCATGGGCCACGGTGCGCATGGCGGCGGCAGCGATGCCGCCAGCAAGGCGCCAAAGCATCCGGCCAGTGAGCGCAACAATCCGCTGGTGGACATGCAGAGCTCGGCCACCGAGCCGAAGCTGGACGACCCCGGCATCGGCCTGCGCGACAACGGCCGCCAGGTGCTCACCTATGGTGCGATGCGCAGCCTGTTCGACGACCCCGATGGCCGCGAGCCCGGTCGCGAGATCGAGCTGCACCTGACCGGCCACATGGAGAAGTTCTCCTGGTCGTTCGACGGCATTCCCTTCGCCGGTGCCGAGCCGCTGCGCCTGAACTACGGCGAGCGCATGCGCATCGTGCTGGTCAACGACACCATGATGCAGCACCCGATCCACCTGCATGGCGTGTGGAGCGACCTGGAAAACGCGCAGGGTGAATTCCAGGTGCGCAAGCACACCATCGACATGCCACCCGGCACGCGCCGCACCTATCGCGTGCGCGCCGATGCACTCGGTCGCTGGGCCTACCACTGCCATCTGCTGTACCACATGGAAGCCGGCATGATGCGCGAAGTGAGGATCGAAGAATGAGCCGCTCCCTGCTTGCTCCGAGCCTGTTGACCCTCGGCCTGTTGGCCGCGCTGCCCGCGTTCGCGCAGTCCCATGCCGGTCATGACATGACAGCGCCCTCGCCTGCTGCCGGTGCCACGCCAGCGGCGGCTGCCGACGTGGATCATTCGAAGATGGACCACGCGAAGATGGACCACGGCGCGATGGATCATTCGACAATGGGCCACGACACGCCCGCGCCGACCGAGCCACGCGAGCCGATCCCGGTCCCCACCGATGCAGATCGTGCAGCCGCGTTCCCACCCATCGCGCATGGTGCGATGGAGCACGCCCCGGAGATCCACAGCTTGTTGCTGATCGATCGCCTTGAGCACTGGGATGGAAAGAACGGCAACGGCCAGGCCTGGGAGGCCAGTGGCTGGATCGGCGGCAACATCAACCGCCTGTGGCTGCGCACCGATGGCGAACGCAGCCAGGGCCGCACGGAATCCTCGGGCGTGGAAGCACTGTACGGGCGTGCCATTTCGCCGTGGTGGGACGTGCTGGTCGGTGTACGCCAGGACTTCCGCCCCGCCGATTCACGCACCTGGGCGGCGATCGGCATCCAGGGGTTGGCGCCGTACAAGTTCGAAAGCTCGGCCACGCTGTATGCCGGTTCCGGTGGCCAGCTGATGGCCAAGGCCGAGATCGAATACGACGTGTTGTTGACCAACCGGTTGATCCTGCAGCCCCTGCTGGAAGCGACCGTGGCCAGCAAGGATGAACCCGAGTACGGCATCGGCCGCGGCCTCAACAAGGTCGAAGCCGGCCTGCGCCTGCGCTACGAGCTCAACCGCCGATTCGCGCCGTACATCGGCATCAGCCACGAGCGCGCCTTCGGCGATACCGCCGACTATGCAGGCGACCATGCACGCGATACGCGCTGGGTCGCCGGCATCCGCATGTGGTTCTGAGCAGCCGATCATGAGCAGCAGCCAGCCCCGGCAACCGCCGGGGCCGGCTACACTGCCGCACGTTCCATTGCAGGCTGCACCATGTCGTTGCATATCCGCCGCGCTACCCTGGCCGACGTCGACGCCCTGTCGGCGATCGCCATTGCCACCTATACCGAAACCTGGGGCGATTCCTATCCGCCGCAGGACCTGCACCGCTTCCTGCAGGATCACTACGGCGTCGAGCCACAGCGAGCGGAACTGTCGGACCCGCGCAGCGCGGTGTGGCTGTTGCTGGAGGGTGAAACGGTGGTGGGCTATCTGGCCGCCGGTGCCAGCACCCTGCCGCATGCGGACGCGCGCGATGGCGACGTCGAACTGAAGCGTCTGTACATCCTGGCCAGCCACCAGAACGGCGGCCACGGCGCGCGCCTGATGGATGCCTTCATGGCCTGGCTGGACCAGCCACAGCGCCGCACCCTGTGGGTGGGCGTGTGGGAAGAGAACTTCGGCGCGCAGCGCTTCTACGCGCGCTACGGCTGCAGCAAGGCCGGCGAGTACGACTTCATCGTCGGCGACAGCCGCGACCGCGAATTCATCCTGCGCCGACCCTGAGCGACCTCAGAAATCGAACAGCTCGGAGAGGAAGCTCTCCTTCTTCTTTTTCTTGTAGCCCTGGCTGTACTGGCCACGGTTGTCATCATGGCGCTGGCCGAGATGGCGGGTATCGCGGTGCATCACCGGCGGCGGCGCGGCCTGCGGTTGCACAGGCGCGGGCCCTGGCGGCGGCATGGCGGCACCTGCACCGTCGGTGGCGCGCTCGATGATCTTGTCCAGTTCGCCACGATCCAGCCATACACCCCGGCAGCTCGGGCAGTAGTCGATCTCGATGCCATGGCGCTCGGCCATCTGCAGGGTCTGGGTCTTGCACACGGGGCACAGCATTCGCATTGCTCCTGTCGGTCTGGCCTCGACTGTACCTGCGTGCGGATGACTGTGCGGCAACGCATGACCGATGGCACAGGGACTTCCGGCGCGTGCCGCCCCATCCCCCGCCCTGCAGACTGCCCGCTCCCCCGCTGCAAGGAATGCAGATGACTGCCAGCGACTCGATTCCCACCGGCATGCGCCTGTTGCTGGTGCTGCTGGGCGTTGGCCTCGGCCTGAACGTGCGTGACATCAGTGCCGCGCTGGGAGCTCCGATTACCGCCCTGCCCATGCCCTACGGTGGCAGCCTGCTGGACAACGCGCTGGCGGTGCTGGTCGCACTGCTGCTGGCCACGCTGCTGCGCCCCCGCGGAGTGGGCCTGCTGGCCAGCCTCGGCCTGCGCGGAAACGGCATGCGTGGCCCGTTGTGGGTGCTGCTGGCCAGCCTGCCGTGCTGGCTGGGGCTGGCCCTGCTGGGGACGCCCAACACGGCGCTGACGACGCTGGACGCCACGATGCTGGCCGTGCTGTTCCCGTTCGCCGAGGAAGTGCTGTTCCGCGGCCTCGGCTTCGTGCTGTTTGTGAAGATCGTGCGCGGCCCCTGGCCGTTGCTCGCACTGCCGCAGGCCCTGCTGTTCGGCTGGGTGCATTGGCTCGGGTTCGGCGGCGTCGACGGCGGCGGCACCGCCCTGTTCGTCGGCGCGGTCATCGCCTTCGGCGGATTCATCTTCGCCTGGCTGAACCATCTGGACGGCGACACCCTGTGGTGCGGTCTGGTGCTGCACGTGTCGATGAACCTGGCCTGGAATGTGTTCAGCCTCGACGACACAGTTGCATTGGGCTGGCAGGCCACCAGCCTGCGCATCGGCACTGCACTGCTGGCGGTTGCGGCACTGGCCTGGCACGTCCGCCGCCAGCGCAGCAATCCGCTGTAACGCCTACTTAGCCGATCCTGCACACGGGGCTCACTGGGGGCTTGCGCATACTTGCGCGCCTTCCATGCCCTGCCGTCCGGAGTTGTTGCGTCATGCTGCTGTCCAAGCGCCACGTTGAACCACGCGTCCTGTTGATCGAAGACGCCGAGGAAACCCGTGAACTGAGCCGGATGGCGCTGGAGAGCCAGGCCTGCCACGTCGCAGGCGTGAGCAGCGCCGAAGCCGCACTGGGCCTGCTGGCGGCGGGAGAGCGCTTCGACCTGATGTTCACCGACGTCAATCTCGGCCCGGTCAGTGGCATCGAGGCCGCCAACCGCGTGCGCAGCCTGTATCCCGAGCTGCCGATTCTGGTGACCTCGGGCATGGACCAGCACGCTGTGCTGCCGCAGCTGCAGGACGGCATCCACTTCCTGCCCAAGCCCTACAACATGAGCGAGCTGCTGGATGCGATCCGGTTGTGCTTCCGCCATGCGGATGTCGGCGTGTTGACCGGGGCGGATGCACAGGCAGCGTAAGGTCCCATCCACGCATGGCGTGGATCTACTGGCAGCATTTTCCGTTCACACAACGGTGCGCATCGCAGTAGATCCACGCCATGCGTGGATGGAATTGGCCGTCAACCGCCGGTATACGGTCCTTCGCCCGGAAGTACCTGCAGCAGCGCACGGGTGATCACCCGCGGATACACAGTGAGATGGTCTTCGCCATCAATCACGATGTTCTCCACCTGCAGCTTGCGGCCACCGCGCTGCAGCTGGGCAGTAAAGTCGGCGGCCTGCCGCAGCATGTCGTTGCCGGTGGAGTAGCGCGGCCCTTCCTTGACCGTCTCGTAGCTGCCCACTGACAACAGCACGCGGGTCGGCTGCGCCGGGATGACGGCGGCGTCCTGCATGCGCGGCAACAGACGCTGGTCGAACCACAGCGACGGGCTGGACAGGATGTAGGTGCTGAACATGTCCGGCTGGGTCGTCAGCACGTAAGCACCAAACAGCGCGCCATAGGAATGACCCGCAAACACGCGACGGGCGGGATCGGTGCGGTAGCGCGCATCGACCATCGGCAACACCTGCGCAGTCACAAAGTCGCGATAGTGCGCGGCACCACCGTAGGTAACATCATCGCTGTAGTAGCTGGCTGGCGTGCGCGCCGGGTTGCTGGGCGTGTAATCGCGCGAGCGGCTCTGCTTGGACGTCAGGCCCTCCTGCGGCGGCAACCCGACCAGGATGAAATCCTCGATGTTGACGCCCTGCTGCCCCACCAGGTTGCGCACGCTGCGCACCAACGGGAAGCTGTACAGCGCATCGGTCACGTACAGCACCGGGTAGCGTTTTTCAGGATGCGCGGCATAGTCGGCCGGCAGCGCCACCCAGATCGGATAATCACGACCAACAGGATCGTGCGCGCGCAGCGCTTCGGTATCCGGCAGCACCACGCCCGGCACAGCGGTGGCCGCGCTCTCCTTCGCTTCACCCTGCGCGGCCGGTGGCGCCACCGCCATCGCACAACCACTCACGGCCAGGCAGACCGCCACACTCCATCCACGCACACGCTGCATCCGTTCGCTCTCCCGTTGCGGGCGGCGCACCCAGATGGCGCCGCTACCGCATCCTCACACGCCGCGTTGCCGTACGCCAAGCCACTCTCAGGGCGAGGCCGGCGGCGGTGCCGGGAACAGCGTCCGCAGGGCCTGCAGCGCGGCGGGGTGGTAGATCGTTGCGTGGGTCTCTTCCGGCAGTGGCTGGTACTTCACCAGCGTTGCCGGTGATGCCTGCTGCAACACCGCCGCCAAGCGCGCGCTCGACGCGGCCAGTTCCGGCTGACCACTGCTGGCCAGGAACAGTCGCGCGCCACTGCGGGCAACTGACGGTAACTGCTTGCCTGCGCCAGACAGCAAAGCGCTGCGGTTCCACCACAGACTGGGATCCAGCGCGATGTAACTGTTGAACAAGGTCGGTTCCTGCAGCAGCGTCTCGACCACGAACAGGCCCGCCAGCGATTCGCCGATCAGCGCGCGCTCGTCGGTGGTCGGGTAGCGCTGGCGCACCTGCGGCATCAGTTCATCACGCAGGAAATCACGGTACGCCGCTGAGCCACCAATGCGTGGCGCGATCTTGCGATCCTCCGCCACCTTGCTGGGGCCGGTCATGTCCCGGCGGCGTTCGGTGTTTTCGATACCGACCAGCAGGAACGGACGCATGCTGCCATTGCCGGTCAGTACCTGCACCAACCCGGCCACGTGCAGGAAGTCCTCTCCGATGCCGCCGTCGGGCATGTAGAGCACCGGCAGCGGTGTCTTCGGGTCCAGCCCCCACGGCT
The DNA here is from genome assembly GCF_056861525.1 of Stenotrophomonas sp. 82F1. Classification (NCBI taxonomy): domain Bacteria; kingdom Pseudomonadati; phylum Pseudomonadota; class Gammaproteobacteria; order Lysobacterales; family Lysobacteraceae; genus Stenotrophomonas; species Stenotrophomonas sp. 82F1. The sequence continues at coordinate 24,495 of NZ_JBSPUD010000034.1, read as the reverse complement.
GCGGGCGATAGACGTTGATGCGACGGGTTTCGCCCAGTGCCTTCGATTCGATGGTGAAGGTTTCGCCGATGGCCAGCGGCGAAGCGACCGCCGGCTGCGACGCCGGTTCGGCGGCCATCAGCGGCGCGGCGGAGACGGCGGACAACAACAGCGACAGTACGATCAAGCGCATTGAGGCGACCCATCCAAGGAAAGACGCCGAGCATAGCGTCCGGAGGCAAGCGTTGGCGGCTGCGACATGCCTAACATCCCTGCCGGATGCGTAGATCCACGCCATGCGTAGATGACTTGCCGTGACTCACGCCCGGGTACGGCCCGCCCATACCGCGCGTGCACCGCCACGTGTCGCGTTTGAACCGCCAAGGACGCCTCTACCGTCGCACCCGCACCGAAATGCGGTGGGTAAATAGCAACGCACAGCGAACATTGACGGCGAAAGCGAAGCCAGCTTTACACTTGCTGGATCACGACAGATGCGCCGCCATATGCGGTTTGCGGCATTCTTCAACGTGATCGACCACGCGCGGAAACGAATGCGTCGTGTACTGACGCTTGCTGCGCATGACAGGCCTGCGCCACCATCGTCGCGCGCCTGGATTCCGCATGTCCTTCCGGAAATTTCTGATTGAAATCCAAGCGCGGGCGTAAACACCATGCTGCGCCACCGACAACGGGTGGCACCGGGCCTGCAAGCCCGTGATGATTTTCGAGCCGTTGTTTACGCTTGCCCGCCGGCATCATTTTTCAATGGTGCCGGCGGGTAATCCGTCGGCCTTTATGGCGGGCGGTGCGTGGGGGCCTTCGTGCCCGCCGGTCAATGGCTCTAATCATCCCGGCTTGCAGCCACGCACCGTCCGCCACCCGCTCTGCGCGGTGGCATTCCCATCCCAGAGCCGAGGAAGCCGAGATGACTGAAGGTCCGCCCTATGCCTCATATGCCGCCAGCGTCAACGACGACGATGACAACCCCATACCCGAACTGAGCACCTTCCTGGGCTGCCTCGAACGCATCCGGGCGGGCGAAGGTGCAGACGGCCAGCCCTGGCCTGATGCAAGCCTTCCCGCAGGGCGCAGGGTGGCACTGTCACGCGTGGAGCGGGCCGCCGTCGGCATGCTGACCGTGGCAGAGATGCTGCATGCCGCCGATCGCTGCCGATCGATGGCAACGCCGGACCGATATCTGGATGACGGCGTGGTCGAAGGGCTGTTCTTCGCCTGCCGGGGACTGGCGGAGCTGGTGTGCCGGGATATCCGGCCTGAGTAGGCGCACCTGCACCACAATCCAGCCCATACTCGGGCCGGGTTCGTCCCGAGTTCCATCGACACTGACACAAGGAGGTTCGCATGTTGAATGCCATGATCATTGCCGCGCTGGCCGCAAGCCCGGCTGCGCCCGTACCGTACGCCGACTGCCTGCTCGGCAACATCCAACCCGGCCTGTCCGACCATGCCGTGCAATTGGTGCAGCAGGCGTGCGCCGCCAAGCACCCCGACAGCTTCATTGCTTCGCTGGAACTGGAGCGCAATTACAGCGCCCAGCGGCAGGCCCGGTTCGATGCTGAACGCGCCGCAGTAGAGCGTGCTGCGAAGGCTGCCGCCAAGGTCGAGGCAGACCGCGAGGCGGCCCGTTCCCAGGGCGCGACGTCCAAGTAGGAGCTCAGGTTCTGCAACAAAAAAGGCACCGCTCAGCGGTGCCTTTCTGGATGACCGAGGTCATTGTCTGCAATGGTGGGCCGTGATGGATTCGAACCATCGACCAAAAGATTAAAAGTCTTCTGCTCTACCGACTGAGCTAACGGCCCATGCAAGGCCCCGGCCTTTCGGCGGGGTGGGCATTCTACCGTACTTTGCGGGGCTGGGTGAAGTCGGGGATCTACGAAGTTGCCGGGCTGCGGGCGTCTAAACCTTTCCGGCGCCCGCAGCATCTCAGCTGCGACCCTGCCCCGGAGCGATGGATGCGCCTGCCACTGCCGCTGATGCTCGCCCTGCTGCTGCCGTTTGCCGCCTCTGCAGCATCGCCTACACAGGTGCGGACCGACGATATCGACCGCTTCTGGGCTACCTACGATGCGGTACTTGCCGAGCCCGATGCCGCGCAGCAGGTGGCCCTGGTCCAGCAGCGCTACATCGATCCAGGCAGCCCCGGCCTGCATGCGCTGATGAAGGTACGCAACTACACCGCCGCCGAGTACGCCGACGCCATGCTGGCGTGGCCGCGCTTCTGGGCCTCGGTACGGCCGCTGACCGCCAACGCACAGCAGGCCAGCGCCACGCTGGAGCGGGATCTGGCGGCGTTCCGCACGCTCTACCCCGCCCTGCGCCCGGCCAGCATCACCTATGCCGTGGGCGTACTGCGCACGGGTGGCACCACGCTGGGCAACCAGGTGCTGATCGGCGCGGAAATGGCACTGGGCGATGCAAGCGTGGATGTCAGTGAACTGCCGGAGCCGTTGCGCAGTCGCCTGCGGGTCTTCTACGACAGCAATCCCGGTGCGAACAACGCACAGAACAACCTGCATGAGTACGTGCATACCCAGCAGCGCGAGACCACCGGTTCGCTCGCGCAGTACGCGGTGCGCGAGGGCGTGGCCGAGTACGTGGCCGAGCGGATCAGCGGGCGCCGACCGGCGCTGCCGCTGTATGCCTATGGGCCGTTGCACGAATCGGAGATCCGCGTTCGCTTCATCGCCGAGATGGATGGCGATGACCTGGACAACTGGCTGTACAACAGCGCCCGCAATGCGTTCGGGGTGAGCGATGTGGGGTACTACGCCGGTTACCGGATCGCGCAGGAGCACATGCGCCAGCAGCCGGATGAGCAGGCGGCGATCGCACGGATGATCGAGCTGGATTACGAGGATCCTGCAGCGGTGCGGGGGTTTATCGAGGCGTCGGGGTGGCTGCAGCAGCGGTAACGCCGGGCCATGCCCGGCGCACAGTGCCAACCAAGGTTGGCACCTACCAGAGTCAGAGCTGCCCGGCCGGTCAGCCAGTGCGAACCAACGGTTCGCACCCACCGGGGTTCAGTTCGCACCCACCAGGGTGGAGTTCGCAGCTACCGGGGTTCAGTTCGCACCTGCGACGGAAGCCGGCCAGCGGCCGGCACTACCAGAGGCGATCAGGCGTACAGCGTCGGGTCGGCCACACCGGCTTCGGTGAAGCCCTGCGCGCGCAGGCGGCAGGCATCGCAGTGGCCACAGGCCGCGCCGTTGGCATCGGCGTTGTAGCAGGACACGGTCAGGCCGAAGTCCACGCCCAGTCGCACGCCTTCGCTGACGATCTGGCCCTTGCTGAGGAACTGCAACGGTGCATGCACGGTGATGCCCGCGCCTTCCACCCCCGACTTGGTCGCCAGGTTGGCCAGCGCCTGGAAGGCGGCGATGAACTCGGGGCGGCAGTCCGGGTAACCGGAGTAGTCCACGGCGTTGACGCCGCAGAAGATGTCGTTGGCACCGAGCACTTCGGCCCAGCCCAGGGCCAGCGACAGCATGATGGTGTTGCGCGCCGGCACGTAGGTGACCGGGATGCCCTCGCCGCCCGCCTCGGGCACGTCGATGTCGTCAGTCAGCGCCGAGCCGCCGATGCTGCGCAGGTCCACGTCCACGGTCTTGTGCACGATCACGCCCTGGGCCTTGGCCACGCGCGCGGCGGCATCCAGCTCGGAGGTATGGCGCTGGCCGTAACGCACGCTCAGGGCATGCACGGCGAAGCCCTGTTCCTGGGCCATGGCGATGACGGCGGCTGAATCCATGCCGCCGGAGAGAAGCACGACTGCCTTCTTCATGGGTAGATCATCCGGTTTGGGGGAAAAGCCAGCACGCTGTCCCGCGCCGGAACTACATCAAGGAACAACGGACGGGCTCAGCGGCCCGGTTCGTCATTCCAGAGAATCTTATGCAACTGCATCTGGAAGCGCACCGGCAACCGGTCTTCCACGATCCAGTCCGCCAGCTGCCGGGCAGTGATCTCGCCCTTGCTGGGCGAGAAGAACACCATCGTGCGCTGCACCAGCTGGTGCTCGACGACCATCGCCTTGGCCCAGTCGTAGTCTTCGCGGTTGCAGATCACGAACTTGATCTGGTCGCGCGCGGTCAGCAGCGGCAGGTTCTCCCAGCGGTTGCGGGCGACCTCGGCCGAGCCGGGGGTTTTGATGTCGACCACGCGCGATACGCGCGGATCGACCGCGCTGACGTCAAGCGCACCGGACGTTTCCAGCGACACATCCAGGCCGGCGTCGCACAGCTTCTGCAGCAGCACCAGGCAGCGCTTCTGTGCCAGCGGCTCGCCGCCGGTCACACAGACATGGCGCACCCCCTGGGCCAGCACCTCGGCGACGATGTCGTCGATGTCCCACCAGGTGCCGCCGTGGAAGGCGTAAGCGGTGTCGCAGTACTGGCAGCGCAGCGGGCAACCGGTCAGGCGCACGAACACGGTCGGCCAACCGGCGGTATCGGCTTCGCCCTGCAACGAGGTGAAGATCTCGGTGATCTTCAGGCGCGGCAGTGTCGACTGCACGATCTCGCTGGGCGTGGCAACGGCGTTGGACGGAGTGACGGCGGTCATGGCAGACAATTCTTCATGGGACGGGCGACGGATGTACCGGCGCCGGAAACGAAAGCAGCCGAGCATGGGCTCGGCTCTACAGGAGGCTGCCGGGAGTCAGCCCAGCGCCAGGGGGCGTATTGTACGCCCGGTCAGCGGATCAGCGGATCTGATTGCCGAGGCGGATCGATTGCAGGCGGTCCTGCGCGGTACGCGCGGCATCCGAGCCTGGGTATTGCGCCACGACGGTCTCCAGCGTCTGCTGGGCCTGGTCGACCTTGCCCTCGCCATACTGCGAGAGGCCGACCTTGAGCAGGCCACCTGCGGCCTTGTCGTGGGTGGGATAGCGCGAGAGCAGTTCGCGGAACTGGGACTCGGCCATCGGGAAATTGCGGGTGGCGTAATAGCTCTCGCCCAGCCAGTACAGCGCGTTGGGGGCGTAGACGCCGTTCGGGTACAGCTCCAGGAAGCTCAGGAACAGCTGCGCCGAATCATCGTACTTGCCTGCCTTCAACGCATCGAAAGCCACGTTGTAGGACGTACGCTCGTCACCGGTGACGGCCAGGCTGCCCGGGTCACCATGGACGGAGGGCGGCCGCTCGGAAGTGGCCGCCGCTGCGGGTTTTGCCGGGGCCGCGGGGGCCTTCGGTGCGCTCGCCGGAACAGCAGGCAGGGCCGGGGCGGCAGAGCCCCCTTCCAACCGGTTCAGGCGGCTGTCCAGATCCAGATACTGGTCCTGGGCGGACTGCTTGAGCTGGGCGTTGTCGTGCTGGAGTTGCTCGATCGAGGCCTGCAGGCTGGTGACCTGCTGCCGCAGCTGATTGATCTGGTTCAACAGGTCCTGGTTGGCACTGTTGTTGTACATCTGCTGCTCGAGCGAACCGACACGGTCGGCCAGACTCTGACGTTGTGCATGCGCCGGTGCGGCAGCCACGAGGGCTGCCGCAACGACCAGCATCAGTTTGATGCCAAGGCGCATGGATTACTGCGCGGTGTAGACGATTTCGACGCGACGGTTCTGCGACCAGCAGGACTCGTTCGACTCGGTGCAGACCGGACGCTCTTCACCGTAGGACACGACGGTCAGCTGCGAAGCCGAGCCACCGTTGGCCTGCAGCGCCGAGTTGACGCCGTTGCCACGACGCTCGCCCAGAGCCTGGTTGTACGCGCGCGAACCGCGCTCGTCGGTGTGGCCCTGCAGGGTGATGCGCGAGGACGGACGGTCACGCAGGTACTTGGCGTGGCAAGCCATGATGGCCTGGAATTCCGGCTTCACGTCTTCCTTGTCCAGGTCGAAGTAGACGACGCGCTGACGCAGGCAGGCGTCGGTGTCCAGATCGCCCGGGCCGTACAGGCCGGAGGTGGACGGACCGGTCGGGGTGGTGGTCGAGGTGCCGGTATCGACCGGAGCCTGCGGCTCTTCCTTGACCTTCTTCGAGCAACCGGCCAGGACGGCCACGGACAGCAGGGAAACAAGCAGAACGCGGGTGGACTTGTTCATGGCGATACCTTTGTGGCTCCTAAGCCGATGAGGGGTTCAATACAGAGAAAATATTAACACTCTTTTAGCGCTGGGTACGGTATGGGGACCATGCCGGCTCGCGCACATCACCGTCTGCCAGAACCAGGCGCTGGCGCACGCGCGCATCGGCCGAGACGGCGTACAGCACACCACGGCCACCCTCACGGGCGGCGTACAGCACCATGCTTGCGTTGGGCGCAAAGCTCGGCGATTCGTCCAGCGAACCCGGCGACAGCGTGCTCCAGCGCGGCGAGCCCAGCGAGCTGTCCATCAGCGCGATCTTGTAGCTGTTGCCCGAACCCTGGGCAACGGCGATCTTCTTGCCGTCGTAGGACACCGAGGGCTTGGCGTTATAGTTGCCCTGGAAGGTCACGCGCTCGGCGCTGCCACCACCGGCACCGACCTTGTAGACCTGCGGACGGCCGCCGCGATCGGAGGTGAAGTACACCGCGCTGCCGTCCGGGGCCCAGGTCGGCTCGGTGTCGATGGCGAAGTGGTTGGTCAGCTGGGTCAGCTGCTTGCTGCCCAGATCCATCACGTAGATTTCCGGGTTGCCCGAACGCGACAGGGTCAGGGCCAGCTTGCGGCCGTCCGGCGAGAAGGCCGGGGCGCTGTTGATGCCGCGGAAGCTGGTGACCAGTTCACGGGCGCCGGTGGAGATGTTCTGGATGTAGATGGCGGAGTTGCCACGTTCGAAGCTGACGTAGGCCAGCTTGTTGCCATCCGGGCTCCACGACGGCGACAGCAGCGGCTCGGCCGAACGCACGATGGTCTGCGGGTTGAAGCCGTCGGAATCGGCGACCATCAGCGCGTAGCGCATGGCGTCGCCCTTGCCGCTGGCGGTCACGTAGGCGATGCGGGTCCAGAAAGCGCCACGGATACCGGTGATCTTCTCGTAGATGGCGTCGGCCATCTGGTGGGCGACGTCGCGCATGGCGTTCCCACGTGCGGTCATCGCCAGGCCCAGCAGGCGCTCGCCCTTGGGCACGTCGAACAGTTCGTACTCGACGCGGTAGGCGCCGGCACCGGCATCCATGACCCGGCCGACGACGATGTAGTTCTGCTTCAGCGCGCGCCACGTGGCGAACTGGATGTCACCGCCACGGGTCGGCTTTTCGACGATCTGCGCTTCGGGCAGCGTGCGGAACTGGCCCGATCGTTCGAGGTCGGCACGGACCACGCCGGCGACATCGGTCTGCGGAGCGCCGGCCGCACCCTGGTAGGGCATCGGCACGATGGTGATCGGGAGGGCGGAGGCGTTGCCGCCGATGATGTCGATATCCAGCCCCTTCTGCTGCGCGACGGCAGCAAAGGGCAGCAACAGGGCCGCAAACACGGCAAGCCAGCGAGGCATCTTCTTCATGGAGCGCTCAAATAGGGGGAACCGGAACGAGGGATAACAAAACGGCAGTGAACCGCTTCGCAATCATGAACCAAGGGTACGTGAATTCCGGGTCAGTGCCAGCCAGGTCTCTCACATGCCGTTAACGTCGCGGCCAACTTCCGTGCGGATGACTCGCCGCAAGCATGGCCCGGACGGGCCCGCACGATCCAGAGTCAGAGGCGTCATCGCATGACGGGGCAGCCCCACCGGACTGCCCTGCCCCTGCGCCTCAGCGATCCTGGGCGGTGAAGGTGAAGTTGATCGTGCGCGCGAATACCTGCTCGAAGCCACGGTACGGCAAGGGCTGGGCATTGAGCACGGCGGCCTCGATCGAGCGCTTGCCGGCCTCGTCGAACGGGCAGCCGGCGCTGACCGTGGCGCTGCGGACGGTACCGCCCGGCAACTGATTGATGGTGATCTGGCAGCGTTGGCCCAGCGGCACGCTGTCCGGACGCACCCACTGCGCCAGCACCTTGGCCTGGATGGCCGCCGCGTACTTGGCAGACAGATCGTCACTGCTGCCGCCACCACCGGCGGCCGGCTGTGCGGCGCCGCTGGCACCGGCAGCGGCCGTGCCTGCGGCATTGCGCGCAGCAGCCACCTGACGCAGCTTCTGCTCGGCCAGCTTGGCTTCCTTCTCGGCCTGCTCGCGGCGGGCACGGATGTCGGCGATCTTCTTCTGCTTCTCGGCCTCGGCCTTGTCGGCAGCCAGACGCTCCTGCTCGGCCTGCTTCTTCTTGGCGTCCGCTTCCTGCTGCTTGGCCAGGCGCAGCTTCTGCTCGGCTTCTTCCTGGCGCTTGCGTTCGGTCAGGTCGATCTGCTCCTGGCGGCGCTTGGCTTCCTGCTCCTGCTTGGCCTTTTCCTGCGAGATCGCCAACGCGCTGACCGCGTCCTGGTCCTTGGTGTCAGGCTGCGCCACGCGCTCCTGCGCCTGTTGCTGCTGCGGCGTGGGCGCGTCCTGCGGGCGCGGCTCTTCAATCGGCTGCGGCGGCGGGATGGTGTCTTCCGGCACCGGGATCGGCTCGGCCACCGGCGGCGGCAGGTCTTCCAGCTTCTCCGACTGGCGCAGGGCCTGGCGGGCCGCGGCGGCTTCGGACGCGGACAGCGCCAGGCTGGCCTCGACCGAGGGATCGCCTGCGGCGGCATCGGTATTGCGCTGGGGCGACCACAGCCAGGCGCCGATGAAGATCAACGCGACCAGCAGGTGCACCAGCACGGCCAGCACCAGCGGCTGGCCCCAGCCGGGTTCCTGCTTGTGCGGTGGCGGCAGGGCGTCAGCGTGCATCGGTGGCCAGGCCTACCTTGTCGACGTTGGCGCGCTTGATCACGTCCATCGCCGCGATGACCTTTTCATAGGCCACGGCACGGTCGGCGGCGACGATCACGCGCACTCCCTTGTCCTGCGCGGCGATGCCGGACAGGTGACCCTGCAGTTCCTCGGCAGTGACGGCGGTGGGCTCCTTGGCGTCGGGCAGCTTGAGGCTGAGCTGGCCGTCCTGGCGCACCGAGACGATCACCGGATCCTGCTTGCTTTCCAGTGCCTTGGCATTGGAATTGGGCAGGTCGACATCGAAGCTCAGGGTGAGCAGTGGCGCGGTGACCATGAAGATGATCAACAGCACCAGCATGACGTCGATATAGGGAACGACGTTGATTTCCGATTTCAGCTTGCGGCGCTTGCGGCGACCGATGGCAGCGGACATGGCTTGGACTCCCGGGTCTGGCGCTTACTCGTCGCCAGCGCTCTGGCGCTGCAGGATCGAGCTGAACTCGTCGGCGAAGGTCTCGAAACGCACCGACATGCGCTCCACGCGGGTGGTGAAGCGGTTATAGGCCCACACCGCCGGAATGGCCACGAACAGGCCGATGGCGGTGGCAAACAGCGCTTCGGAAATGCCCGGGGCGACGGCGGCGATACCGGCCTGGGCACCGCTGCTGATCATGTCGTGCATGGTCACCATGATGCCGAACACGGTGCCGACCAGGCCCACGTACGGGGCGGTCGAACCGATGTTGGCCAGCAGTTCCAGATTGCGTTCGAGCTGGTCGACTTCGCGGGTATAGGTGGTGCGCATCGCGCGCTGGGCGCCTTCCAGCTGGGCGCGGCCATCCAGCCGGCGCTTGTCGCGCAGGCGGGTGTACTCGCGGAAACCGGCTTCGAAGATCGCTTCCAGGCCGCCGACATTGCGGCTGCGGTCGGTGGCCGAGCTGTACAGCTTGCCCAGGTCGGCACCGGACCAGAAGCGGTTCTCGAACTCGTCGGCTTCGCGGGTGGCCTGCTTGAAGATGCGGGCCTTGCGGAAAATGATCACCCAGCTGACGAACGAGCCGACCAGCAGCGCCAGCACGATGATCTTCACCGGCAGGCTGGCCTTGGCCATCAGTTCGAGGTAGTTGATGCCGCCGCCGGTGGTGGCCTGGGCAAGGGTCTGGGTCGCGGCATTGCTGACGTCGGCCGGCAAAGCCTCGGTGACCGTGGCCTGCAGGGCCAGGAGCGTTGCGATCATCCGTTGTTCCTCAAGAGTTCTGTTCGGATTCGGGGTGGAGGTGGGGTTTCAGCGTGGCAAGGACCAGATCGTCCATGCCACGCGGGCGGAAACTGGCCGCGTCCAGTGCGGCGATGCGGACCTGCGCGGACAGCAGCAGCTGGCCGTCACGCAGGACCTGCTGGTCGAAGACCATGCTGGCCTTCTTCAGCTGGACCAGGGTGGCGCTGACCTGCAGCTGGTCATCCAGCCGTGCCGGCTTGATGAAGTCCATCTGCATGGAGCGCACCGCGAAGACCATGCCGTGCTCGCTACGCATGCGCTCCTGACCGAAGCCCAGCGCACGCATCCATTCGGTCCGGGCCCGTTCCATGAAGGCCACGTAGCGGGCGTGGTAGACCACCCCGCCAGCGTCGGTATCTTCCCAGTAAATGCGTGTCGGCCAACTGAATCGGGGTTCAACCGAGGGTTCAACCGACATCGGGGACCTCGGCAAACAGATCCTGCGGCGGGTTCTTCGGCTTCAGGCCCATGTGCCGGTAGGCCTTGTGGGTGGCCATGCGGCCACGCGCGGTGCGCACCAGGTAGCCCTGCTGGATCAGGTATGGCTCGACCACGTCTTCCAGCGTGCCGCGCTCTTCGGACAGCGCCGCGGCAAGCGACTCGATGCCGACCGGGCCACCGTCGAAGTAGTCGACCATGGTCTTCAGCAGCCGACGGTCAAGCTCATCGAAGCCTTCCGGGTCGACCTTGAGCATCTGCATTGCGGCCTGGGCCACGGTCTGGTCGATGTGGCCACCGGCCTTGACCTGGGCGTAATCGCGCACGCGGCGCAGCAGGCGGTTGGCGATACGCGGGGTGCCACGCGCGCGGCGCGCGATCTCCCCTGCCCCGTCGGCGGTGCAGTCGATGGCCAGGATCGCGGCCGAGCGGCGCACGATGCGGGTCAGTTCTTCGACGCTGTAGAACTCCAGGCGCTGGACGATGCCGAAGCGGTCGCGTAACGGCGCGGTCAGCAGGCCGGCGCGGGTGGTGGCGCCGATCAGGGTGAACGGCGGCAGATCGATCTTGATCGAGCGCGCTGCAGGGCCCTCGCCGATCATGATGTCGATCTGGAAATCTTCCATCGCCGGATACAACACTTCTTCCACCACCGGCGACAGGCGATGGATTTCGTCGATGAACAGCACATCGTGCGGCTGCAGGTTGGTCAGCAGCGCGGCCAGATCGCCGGCCTTTTCGATCACCGGGCCGGAGGTCACGCGCAGGGCCACGCCCAGTTCGTTGGCGATGACATGGCTGAGGGTGGTCTTGCCCAGGCCGGGCGGGCCGAAGATCAGCACGTGGTCGAGCGCATCGCCACGACCCTTGGCGGCCTGGATGTAGATCTCCATCTGCTCGCGCACCGGCACCTGGCCGAGATAGTCGGCAAGTCGCTTGGGTCGGATGCTGGCGTCGGCGGCGTCATCCTCGCGGGTGGCGCCGGCGCCGATGATGCGGTCGTCGGTCATGTGCTGATTATGCGGCAAAAACGGGGGGATTCGGCCGGGCTGCGCCCGGCACCCGCAGAGGCCAAAGCAACGGCAACAGCCGAAGCAAGAGCAGAAGCAGGTTTCCTGGGGGATGGCGGGGTGGGTCCGGTTGCGGGGGACGCTGCAAGTACGTCCATGTAAGCTCGGTCGCGCCATCCCTGGCGCTCACGCCCCCGCAACCGGACCCACCCCGCCTTCGACAGATCTGCGCAATCTGTCGGAATGACATGGCCCGCTCTTGGTGGGTGTCGACCTTGGTCGACACGGTGGATCCACGCCGTGCGTGGATGGAGCCGGATGACACGAACATGGGGTCAGAGCCCTTTTCCTGAGGAAAAGGGATCCGACCCCGTGCGGTCAGATCTCCACCTGCGCGCCCAGCTCGACCAGGCGGTTGCCCGGAATGCGGAAGAAGCCCGTCGCCGGGGCGGCGTTCCTGTGCATCAGCGCGAACAGCTTGTCGCGCCAGATCGGCATGCCGCGGTTGGCGGTGGCGACGATGGTTTCGCGGCTGGCGAAGAAGGTGGTGTCCATCGGGTCGAAGTAGATGCCGCCGTGGTCGCACGAGCGCATCAGCGCCAGCGGTACGTCGGGGGTCTCCATGAAGCCGAAACGCACGTAGACCCGGTAGAACTCATCGCCCACCGATTCGATCTTCAGTCGTTGCCCTTCCATCGCATATGGAATGGGCAGGGTTTCCACGTGCAGGAACACATTGCGCTCGTGCAGCACCTTGTTGTGCTTGAGGTTGTGCATCAGCGCATGCGGGGCCACGGTCGGGTCGGCGGTGAGGAACACCGCGGTGCCGGGTACGCGCACCGGCGGCGCCAGCATCAGGCCCGGCAGGAAGGTGTCGATACGGATGCCGTCCTTGCGGATCTCATCGCGCAGCAGTTCGCGGCCACGACGCCAGGTGCGCATCATGGTGAACAGGAAGATGCCCAGCACCACCGGGAACCAGGCGCCCTGCAGCAGCTTGGCGCCGTTGGCGATGACAAAGCCCAGGTCGATGACGAAGAACACCACGCACAGCGGCAGGATCCAGTTGCGCGCCTTCGGCCACAGCGAACGGGCGACCAGGGCCAGCAGCAGGGTATCGATCAGCATGGTGGCCGACACCGAGATGCCGTAGGCCACAGCCAGGTTGGACGAGCTGCGGAAGGCCAGCACCAGGCCGATCACCATCACCGCGATACCCCAGTTGATGCCGGGGATGTAGATCTGGCCGATGGTGTCGTGCGAAGTGTGCTTGATGCGCATGCGCGGGATGTAACCCAGCTGCATGGCCTGGCGCGAGACCGAGAACGCGCCGGTGATGACCGACTGCGAGGCGATCACCGCGGCCATCGTGGCCAGGATGATCATCGGGTACAGCGCCCACGACGGCACCGCTTCGAAGAACGGGTTCTTCACCGCCTCGGGGTGGTTGAGCACCAGCGCGCCCTGCCCCAGGTAGTTCAGCACCAGGCACGGCAGCACGAAGAAGTACCAGGCGTGGCGGATCGGCTTGGCACCGAAGTGGCCCATGTCGGCATACAGCGCCTCGCCACCGGTGACCGCCAGCACCACCGCGCCGAGGATGAAGATGCTGTGCCAGCCATGATTCATGAAGAAGCGGATCGCCCACCAGGGGTTGAACGCTTTCAGCACTTCCGGCGCGTCGACGATGTTGTAGATGCCGATCGCCGCCAGCGAAATGAACCAGATCGAGGTGATCGGCCCGAACAGCTTGCCGATCTTCGCGGTGCCAAAGCGCTGCACCGCGAACACCGCCAGCAGCACCACCACGGTAATCGGCACGATGAAGGCATGCAGCCCGGGGGCCGCCACCTCCAGGCCTTCCACCGCGCCCAGCACCGATATCGCTGGCGTGATCACGCCGTCGCCGAAGAACAACGAGGCGCCGAAGATGCCGAGGATGCCCACCACGTAAGCCGAGCGCGACCCGTTGCGCAGCGTGCGCTGGGTCAGCGCCATCAGCGCCATGATGCCGCCCTCGCCGTCATTGTCGGCGCGCATGATGATGGTCACGTACTTCAGGGTGACCACGATGTTCAGCGCCCAGAACGCCAGTGACAGCACGCCCAGCACGGTGTCGTGGTCACTGCTGAGCCCGTAGTGCGGCGAGAACGCCTCCTTCAGGGTGTACAGCGGGCTGGTGCCGATATCGCCGAAGACCACGCCGATCGCACCGATGATCAGCGCCAGCCCCCCGGCGGGGGGAGCGTGACCATGGCCGCCATGGGCGGCGGTGTGCGGAGTTTGACTGCTGGACATGGGGCTCCTGGCGAAGCTCAGGGTGTAATGGGAAAGGAAGCGGCGCGGCTCAGCGCAGCGCCGACTGCAGGGCCTTGCGGATGACCATGGCCACTTCGTCGCCCTCGTTGAAGGCTTCGCGCGCCATCCGCGCCGCCTCGGTCGGCTTGTAGCCCAGCTGCTGCAGCGCCACGGTGGCATCGGACAGCGGATCGGCCGGGGCCGGGCCACTGCCGGTCGGCAGTGCGCCACCGGCGCCGAACTGCGCCGCGCGGTCACGCAGTTCCAGCACCATGCGCTCGGCGGTCTTCTTGCCGATACCGGGGATGCGGGTCAGCGCGGTGATGTCACCGGCCTGCACCATACGCGCGAATTCTTCGACGGTGACGCCGGACAGCACGGCCAGCGCGATCTTCGCGCCGATGCCGCTGACCCGCTGCACGTCGCGGAACAGGCGGCGCTCGCCTTCGCGCAGGAAGCCGTACAGCGAGACGCTGTCTTCCTTCTGCGAATAGTGGGTGTACAGGGTGACCTCACGGCCCAGCTCGGGCAGGTCGTAGAAGGTGCTCATCGGCGCCTCCAGCTCGTAGCCCACCCCGTTGACGTCCACCACCAGCCACGGCGGCGCCTTGTAGGCGACGATTCCGCGCAGTCGACCGATCATTGCGTGCAGCTCCTCATTTGCGACCCCACGCCTGGCGGGCAGTCAGCCCCAGGCGGTTGGCCGTTGCCCTTACGTGGGCATGGGTGATGGCCACGGCCAACGCGTCGGCCGCGTCGGCCTGCAGCTTGGTTTTCAGGTTGAGCATGAGCCCGACCATGTGTTGAACCTGTTGCTTTTCGGCGCCGCCACGACCGACCACCGCCAGCTTGATCTCGCTGGCAGCGTATTCGTGCACGGGCAGGTCGCGCAGCACCACCGCCGAAATCGCCGCGCCACGGGCCTGGCCCAGCTTCAGCGCCGAATCGGGGTTGCGTGCCATGAACACCTTTTCGATGGCCACTTCCTGCGGCTGGTACTCGTGGCACAGCTCGGCCAGGCCCAGCACCAGCAGCTTCATGCGCTGCGGGAAGTCGTCGGCCCCGAGCAGCACCAGCGGCTGGTGATGCACGTGGCTGACCCGGCCGCTGGCGTCGACGTCGATGATGCCGACCCCGGTCCGTTGTGAACCCGGGTCGATGCCGAGAATGCGGGTCATGCGGCACGCACACAGGCGCCGCTGATCCGGGAAGGACGCATGCGGCGGTGATGGCTGGAAACGTCTGGGGTCATCATGGTCCGCATTGTCCGCTCACCGGCCGCCAAAGGCGACCGGTGGAGCGTACGTTCAGGCGTAGGCGTCCGCGCCGAGATCGGCGTTGGAGTAAACGTCCTGCACGTCGTCGAGGTCTTCCAGCATGTCCAGCAGCTTCTTGACCTGCAGGACGGTGTCGCCCTCGACCTTGATGTCGTTGTCGGCGCGGAAGGTCAGCTCGGCATGGTCCGGCGTGCGGCCGGCCGCCTGCATCGCATCCTTGACCGCGTGGAAGCTGTCCGCGGCGGTGAGCACGTCGATCGCGCCATCCTCCGGGTAGACCACGATGTCATCGGCACCGGCCTCGATGGCCGCTTCGGAGATGGCGTCCTCATCGGCGCCGGCAGCGTAATGCAGCACGCCCACGCGCTTGAACATGAAGCTGACCGAGCCTTCGGTGCCCATGTTGCCGCCGCACTTGCTGAACGCATGGCGGACATCGGCCACGGTGCGCACGCGGTTGTCGGTCAGGCAATCGACGATGACGGCGACGCCACCGGGCGCGTAGCCCTCGTAGCGGATCTCTTCGTACTCGACGCCTTCCAGTTCACCGGTGGCCTTCTTGATGGCGCGCTCGATCACGTCCTTGGACATGTTCGCGGTCAGTGCTTTGTCCACCGCCACACGCAGGCGCGGGTTATTGTTGGGGTCGCCTCCACCGCCGCGCGCGGCCACGCCGATCTCACGGATGATCTTGGTGAAAATCTTGCCGCGCTTCGCGTCAGACGCGTTTTTGCGGTTCTCGATGGAGGGGCCTCTACCCATGGGTCTTTCCGTACGTGCGTTGATGGATAAGGCCGCGGATTCTACCTGATCGGGCCATGCCACCGTGTCGAGGGGGACAGATGCGGCCGGGCCTGGCGCCCCGGTAGCGCCGGGCCATGCCCGGCGAGCGCAGCGGCGCTGGGTGACGTCGCTCAGGCCGCAGCGGCGTCCCGGCCATGGTCGAACTGGCCATGGCGGAGGAAATGCGCGGTCTGCCGTGCGGCATCCGGCGACACCACCAGGCCACTGTGGCTGGTGCGCACCACGCAGTGGTCGGCCAGGCCCGGCAGGCGGGTCTCGGCCAGCGCCACGGTGCCATCGGAATCGTCATCCAGCGCCCCGAGCAGGCTGCCCAGCCCATGCGGCACCGAGCCTGCGATCAGGCCGACCGCAGCCTTGCCCTGCCAGTCCGGCAGCCCGTCCAGCAGCAGTTCGCTGCTGCGGCCCAGGGCCAGGCCCCAGCCATGTTCGGACAGCGAGCGCGCGGTGCCACTGCCGCGCAGCGGCGAGCCCAGGCAGACCACGCGCTGCACGGGCAGCTGCGGTTGCCGACGCAGGGCTTCCAGCGCCAGCAGGCCACCCAGGCTGTGCCCGACCAGCGACAGCGGGCCTGCGTCTGCCAGCCGCTCCAGCAACTGCGGCACGGCCACATCGGGGCCGCCGAATACGGACGAGTAGCCAAAGGTATGGACCTGGAAGCCACGCGCGCGCAGGCGCCAGGCCAGTGGCCCGACCCAGGCACGGGCATTCCAGATGCCATGCAACAACAGAACGGGGGGAGTCATGTGCAACAGCCTGGCGGTCAGCGGGGCGGAACTACGGTGATTGAACAGAAGCCAGGGGCAAGCGGCGGTGAACGACTTCAGGCCGGATGCGGCAGACGGCGCAGGATGAACTCAAGATCGTTGATGTCGCCGACCGGGAACAGGTACTCGCCGGCCTTTTCGAAACCATAGCGGGCGTAGAAGCGCTGGGCGCCGAAGTTTTCCGACCACACGCCCAGCCACAGCGTGCGCGGGCCGTCGCGTTCCAGCCAGGTCAGCGCGGTTTCCAGCAGGCGGCTGCCCCAGCCGCAGCTCTGCTGCGTCTTGACCAGGTACAGGCGCTTGAGTTCACCGTCACCGGGCTTCACGTCCGGGTGCGGCAACCCACAGGGGCCGGCGGCGGCATGGCCGACCGCCTCCCCATCCAGCTCCAGCAGCCACACCGCGTAATCGGGGTGGGCCAGGATCACGCGCTGGCGCTCGACCGCGTAGGCCTCCTCGAGGAAGTCCTGCAGGTCCTGCGGCGGATACAGATGGCCGAAGGTTTCGGTGAACGTGCGCGCGGCCAGCGCCGACAGGGTCGGCGCGTCGTCCACAGTGGCGCGGCGGATCGAATACATGGGTCGAGTTGACGTCAGGACAACGGTTCGGGTCAAGCCCGCTCCGCCGGTTCCTTGCCGTCTTCTTCCTCTTCCTCTTCTTCGTATTCCTCGTCGTCCTCTTCTTCCTCGCCGTCGTCCTCTTCTTCTTCGCCTTCCTCGTCCTCGTCGTACTCTTCCTCTTCGTCGTCTTCGTAATCCTCGACGCCGAAGTCTTCACCGTCCCAGCGACCTTCGCCGTCAGCGACGAAGGTCAGGGCCATGGCCGACGGGTTGGTACCGACGCGGACCAGCCAACCACCGAAGACACGTGCACGCTCGGTGACCAGGTTGGCCTCGGAGCCTTCATTGCCCAGCTTTTCCCACTCCAGCGAAAACGCAAACTCGGTCATTGCCTGGATCTCCTGATCAGTTTTTCTTGGGGCGAACCTGGATGTGCACTTCGGCCAGCTGCTCGTCGACGATCGGCGACGGCGCGTCGGTCATCAGATCCTGCGCACCGGTGGTCTTCGGGAACGGGATGACGTCGCGGATCGACTCGGTGCCGGCCATCAGCGCGGCGATGCGGTCGATACCGAAGGCGATGCCACCGTGCGGCGGCGCGCCGTAGTTCAGCGCATCGAGCAGGAAGCCGAACTTCGCACGGGCTTCCTCGGCACCGATGCCGAGCAGCTCGAACACCGCGCTCTGCATGTCGGGACGGTGGATACGGATCGAACCGCCGCCGATTTCATTGCCGTTGAGCACCATGTCGTAGCCGCGCGAAACGGCAGTCTTGGCGTGCGCGCGCAGGTCGGCGATGTCGTCCACGGCCGGCGCGGTGAAGGGGTGATGCAGGGCGACGTAGCGCTGCGCTTCCTCGTCCCACTCGAACATCGGGAAGTCGGTGACCCACAGCGGCGCCCAACCGTCAGCGACCAGGTTGAAGTCCTTGCCGGCTTTCAGGCGCAGCGCGCCCATGAAGTCGGACACCTTGTTGTAGCCGCCGGCACCGAAGAACACGATGTCGCCGTTGCCGGCGCCGACGTGGGCCACCAGCGCGGCGAAGCCCTCTTCGCTGAAGAACTTCTGGATCGGCGAGCTGATTTCACCGTTCTCGCCCACCTTGATGTACGCCAGGCCCTTCGCGCCGTACTTGGCGGCGTGCGCGGCGTACTCATCGATCTGCTTGCGCGACAGGCTGGCACCACCCGGGATGCGCAGCGCGGCGACGCGGCCATCGGCATCGTTGGCAGCCGCGGTGAACACCGGGAATTCGCTGGTCTTGACCAGCTCGGCCACGTCCACCAGTTCCAGCGCGATGCGCAGGTCCGGCTTGTCCGAACCGTAGCGACGCATCGCCTCGGCCCAGGTCATGCGCGGGAAGCTGGCGTCCAGCTCGACGTCGACCACTTCCTTGAAGATGCCGCGGATCATGTCTTCGACGAAATCCTGCACGTCGCGCTCGCGGACGAAGGCGAACTCCATGTCCAGCTGGGTGAATTCCAGCTGGCGGTCGGCACGCAGGGCCTCGTCGCGGAAGCAGCGCGCGATCTGGTAGTAGCGGTCGAAGCCGGCCACCATCAGGATCTGCTTGAACAGCTGCGGACTCTGCGGCAGGGCGTAGAACTCGCCCGGGTGCATGCGCGCCGGCACCAGGAAGTCGCGCGCGCCTTCCGGGGTGGCCTTGGTCAGGATCGGGGTTTCGATGTCCTGGAAGCCCTTTTCGTCCAGGTGGCGGCGCAGGGCCTGCACCAGCTTGATGCGGGTGCGCTGCATGCGCTGCATTTCCGGACGGCGCAGGTCCAGGTAGCGGTACTTCAGGCGGGTTTCTTCGCCGGGGTTCTCGTGCGCGTGGAACGGCAGCGGCGCGGCCTTGTTCAGCACGGTGATGGCGGCGGCGATCACTTCCACCTTGCCGGTGCGCAGCTTGTCGTTGACCGCGTGGCGGGCGCGCACAACACCTTCCACCTGCAGCACGTCCTCATAGCCCAGGCTGGCGGCCACGGCGAACACTTCGGCGTTGTCGAGCTCCACCGTCACCTGCACGATGCCTTCATGATCGCGGAGATCGATGAAGCAGACGCCGCCCTGGTTACGGGCCACGTCGGTCCAGCCGGCGAGGGTGACAGTCTGGCCAATCAGGGTCTCATCGACCAGGCCGCAGAAGTGGGTACGCATGGGGGGAAAGCTCCGCTGGAGAACGCCGGCGCCTGATGGGGGCCGGAAAGCCTCTTATTCTGCGGCCGAGGCCCCGGCCGGGGCAAATGCGGACGGTCACGCGGGCTTGATCGCCCCGGTCCTTATAGTCGCGCACCTACTCCCGTATGGGGATGTCGCCATGAAACCGCAGTCCCTGGCCAGCCTGGCCGTGATCCTGGGTACCTTTACCGCGCTCGCCCTGCCCTCCGCCCCTGCCGCCGCGCAGGACGGGGTGGTGCGCTGCGAGAGCCAGAACAACCGCGAACGCGTCTGCAACACCGGCTGGCGCGACGCCCGGCTGGTCCGCCAGCTGTCCGGCTCGGCCTGCGTGGAGGGCCGCACCTGGGGCGCCCGCAACGGCAGCATCTGGGTCAACAACGGCTGCCGCGCCGAGTTCACCCAGGGCCGCGGTGGCTGGGGGGGCGGCAACGGTGGCGGTTGGGGCGGCGGCAACGGCAACGGCGGCACCGTGCGCTGCGAAAGCCAGGACAACCGCGAACGCAGCTGCCCGGTCGGCTGGCGCAACGCGCGCGTGGTCCGGCAGATTTCCGGCACGCAATGCGTGGAAGGCCAGAACTGGGGCGTGCGCAACGGCGCGATCTGGGTCAACCGCGGCTGCCGCGCCGAGTTCGCCGAAGCCCGCGGTGGCTGGGGCGGCGGCAATGGTGGGGGCAATGGCGGCGGTTGGGGTGGCGGCAACAGCAACTACACCGTGACCTGCAGCAGCAACAACAACCGCCAGCAGAGCTGCAACTGGGATGAACGCCAGGGCCGGCCGGTGCTGCAGCAGCAGCTGTCCGGCAGTGCCTGCCAGGAAGGCCGGACCTGGGGTTACTCGCGCGGCAACGTGTGGGTCAGCAACGGCTGCCGGGCGCGCTTCGGCACGCGTTGAGGGGTAGCGCCGGGCCCAGCCCGGCGAGCGCAGCGGCAGGGTCTCCGCTTGAAAGCCGCCGGGCATGGCCCGGCGCTACCGGGCTGTCCGCGGCAGCATGCCAGGGCGCCGATCAGGGTGCCGGCGCCGCTGCATCACCCCAAGGCGCCGGCGGCAGTGCGACCGGCTTGCTGAGGTCGAACTGGACCCGGAATCGACGGCCCTCCGGACGGGTCAGCTCGTAGACGAAGCGCTGGTCCGGCTCGATTTCCATCGCCCACGTGTTGTGGGTCGAGGCCAGCATGTCGGCACGACGGAACATCGCCACCGATTCGCCGTCGGCGGGGAACTGCTGGCGTTCGGCAGTGCCCGGCGGCTTGCTGTCGCCGCCGTACAGGGTGATCGCGTCGGGGCTGCCGTCAGCATGGCGGTGGTCGTGCTTCAGCCGCACGCCGTGCTCGGTGCGGGTCAACACCCAGGTGCGCGAATGATCATCACCGACGTGGAACGGGATGCGCAGCTCATGTCCCGGGTCGGCACAGCCCCGCACATGCATCACCAGCTTCTGCCCGGCAAAGGGATCCTCGCCGGTGGGCGCCGGCGTGTCCTCCACCACCTTGCCCTCGTAGGCCTGGCCGCAATGGGCTGCGATGGCGGCCATGAAGGCGTCGGCCGGTGCGGTCGCCAGATCGTGGTTGACCGTATGCGATGGCTGCGAGCAGGCGGCGAGGCCGAGCAGGGCGATGGCGGAAGCAACAGCGGCGATCGGTTTCATGCCCCAACCCTAACGGCCATGGCCGGTGGGCGCAAACCGCGCTTCCGAGGTTTGCCTCAGCGCTCGGCTGCAGGGGCGGCGGCAACCACTTCCGTCGCCGCCACCGGCGCATCTTCGCCCTGCCCTGCCGGCTCCTGCTCCACCGGATCGACATCGAACGGCGTGCGGAACACCAGCGAGGGCAGCAGCGTGGTCAATGCGGCGTACAACAGCAACGCACCGAACAGCACCGCCGGAATCTGGAAGCGATCGCGCATGATCGCAGCCAGCACCAGGGTGAAGATCAGCGTCGGTGCCAGTGCCAGCGATACGCGCAGGCTGCTGCGGAAGCTCTCGCCGAACATTACGCGTCGCTGCAGCCAGACCACCGCGATGCGCAGCGGCAGCACCACCAGGGTGATCACCACGCCCAGTCCCAGCGCCTCGAAGCTGAGCGCTTCGCTGGGCACCTTGGTGCCGGCGTTGAAGAAATAGAACGGCACGAAGAACGAGGCGAACAGGCGCAGCGCATGCAGGTTTTCGTGCGAGGCCAGCAGCGGCATGCGCTGGTGCAGCAGGCGCGCGACCAGGCCGGCGATGAAGGCGCCGACCAGGTAGTACACGCCCAGCAGATAGGTGATGTAGGCCGCCACCATGCCGACCATCACCAGCAGCGAGAATTCCGAGCCCGGCGCATGCGGCGCGACCCAGCGGCCGAGCGCGATGAACAGCAGTGGCAGGCCGATCATCATCGCCAACAGCGCAAGGCTGGACAGTGCCATATGCCCAGGATCGCCGGCCTGCAGCACGATGAACAGCGCCGCCAGGGCCAGCAGTTCACCGGCGATGGCCTTGCTGGTGACCCAGAACCGCTCGTCCTCGCTCAGCCCCAGCCGCGACAGCGAATCCATGATGAAGCCGGTGGACGGGGTCAGCAGCGCCAGCGCCAGCAGCCCTGCGGCCTGCCATGGCAGACCGGCGTAACGCCAGGCCAGCCAGCCGACGCCGAACAGGGTCGCACTGCGGATAACCAGATGCGCCAGCAGCGGCCACATGCCGCGGCGCAGGGCCTGCAGGTCGACTTCCAGGCCGGCGAACAGGAACAGCGAAGAGATGCCCAGCGTGGCCAGCAGCCCGATGACCGCATCGTGCGCCTGGTCGCCCAGCCAGAGCATGCCGATGATGCCGAACAGCAGGCAGGTCAGGGGCGCGGGCAGGCTGAACCGCTGCAGCGCACGCGGGATGACCAGCAGCGCGAAGATCAGCAGCAGGTAGACCAGTTCATGACTCATCGGGGGACTTCCGTGTGGATCGAACGCGCGCAGGATGCGGGTTCGATCCGGATCGGGCAAGCAGGACACGGCTGAAAGTGTCCCTATCCAGCCGGCGCAGAGCCCTTCAGCGGGTCAGTGCATCGGCGATGCGACCGACCTGCGCAAGCACCGCCGCGCGCTGTTCGAAGCTGATCGCGCCCGCCTGCAGATAGGCGGTCAGGATCCACGGCGAACCACCCTGCACCGGCCACAACACGGCGATGTCGTTGCGCGCGTCTTCGCCATTGCTGCCGGTCTTGTCGCCCACCCGCCAACGCTTGCCCAGGCCTGCACTAAGGCAGGCATCGCCGGTTTCGTTGTCGATCAGCCAGTCGGCCAGCTGCTGGCGCGAGGCCGGCTTGAGTGCATCGCCCAGCACCAGCCGCTGCAGCGTCGCCGCGATGGCCGCCGGGGTGGTGGTGTCGCGTGGATCGTCGATGGCGAAGCTGTTCAGCTCCGGCTCCAGGCGATCACTGCGGGTGATCGTATCGCCACTGGCGCGCAGGAACGCGGTCACTGCCGGCGGCCCACCGATCGCGGCGAACAACAGATTGGCGGCGGTGTTGTCGCTGGTGATCAGCGTGGCCCGGCACAGGTCACGCACGGTCAGGTCCTTGCCGACATGGCGGCGGGTGACCGGCGCGTGCTCGAGAATGTCCTGTGCCCGTACTGGCAGGCGCTGGTCCAGCAGTGCCGGATCACGCTCGGCCTGCTTGAGCACCGTAGCGGCCAGCACGCTCTTGAAGGTGCTGCAGAGTGGGAAGCGTTCGTCCTGGCGATGGCCGAGGCGGCGACCGCTGCCGGTGTCGAGCAGGGTCACGCCGAGTCGGCCGCTGCACGCCTTTTCCAGTGCGGCGAAATCGGTGGCGGCGGCGAAGGCGGCAATGCTGGGTGCAGCGGCCATGGTTGTTGTGGCGGCGCGGACGAGCAGCGGTGCGGCGAGCGCGGAAGCGGCGGCAGCGCCACTGAACTGCAGGAATCGGCGACGAGCGAGCATTCGGGGTTCTCCTGGGCGTGATGCCGATTATCGGAGCCCACCAACGCTGGCCACCAGCGCGAATTTTCAGGAGAAGCCATTAGGTTTATTCATGCATGACGCAGACATCTTTCGGCTATTTCAAAGCCGCCCGGCAAGCAGATACGATCAGCCATCACACCTGCTCACGGCTCACGCATGCTCCACCCGACTCTGCCGCTGAATGCGCTGCGCGCCTTCGAAGCCGCTGCCCGGCACCAGAACTTCACCCGGGCGGCGCTGGAACTCTGTGTCAGCCAGGCCGCGTTGAGCCACCAGATACGCGGGCTGGAGGACCGCCTGGGCGTTCGCCTGTTCCATCGCCTGCCCCGCGGCGTGGCATTGACCGAGGAAGGAGCAGCCCTGTACCCGGTGCTGAATGAATCCTTCGAACGCATTTCAGCCAGCATCGCCCGCTACACCGGCGGCCCGGCACGGGAAGTGCTGACGATCGGCGTGGTCGGCACCTTCGCCACTGGCTGGCTGCTGCCGCGCTTGGCTGCGTTCGACGCCGCGCATCCGGATATCGAGCTGCGGCTGCAGACCCACAACAACCGCATCGACCTGGCCGGTGAAGGCCTGGACCTGGCGATCCGTTTCGGTGATGGCGACTGGCAGGGGCAGACCTGCACGGCGATCCTGGACGCGCCGTTCGCACCGTTGTGTGCACCGGCACTGGCACGGCGGCTGAAGCATCCGCGCGACCTGGCGACCTTGCCGCTGCTGCGTTCGTACCGCAGCGACGAGTGGCCACGGTGGCTGCAGATGGCCGGGGCCAACGGCGTGGAAGCGCGCGGACCGGTGTTCGATTCGTCGTTGACGCTGGCTGTGGCTGCGGCCGGTGGCGCCGGCGTGGCCTTGCTGCCGCTGCGCATGTTCGAGGCGGAGCTGGCCGAGGGGCGGCTGCTGCAACCGTTTGCCACCACGCTGGAACTGGGCCGCTACTGGCTGACGCGGCTGCGCTCACGTGCAGAGCGGGAACCGGCCAAACGGTTCCGCGAATGGCTGCAGGCGCAGGGGTAATGTAGAGCCGAGCCCACGCTCGGCTGCTTCATGTGCGATCCCGCGCTGCGCGCGACAGCCGAGCATGGCTTGTATGTTCCTCCCGGCTCCTACGAGGTATGTAGGAGCCAGGGTGGAGGGACCGTCAACATGATATCTGCGGGTAGCAGCCGACAGACGAGCCGAGCGATCCCCATCCCGCACCTTAACGTCG
>NZ_JBSPUD010000033.1:0-35268 GCF_056861525.1 Stenotrophomonas sp. 82F1 | reverse complement strand
TGGATGGCGCCATCGAGCCCCCAGGGACGGGTTTACGGCGTGTCCTGCCTGCCCTGTCCGACCCACCCCAGCACGTAGCAACCCAGAGCCATGAACAAACGCTGTTGCCGTTGCTTTTGCCTGTGCTCTGGCCTGAAACGGGTGCCGGGCAGCGCCCGGCCGGGTATCCTTTCTGCCTGATGTCCGACCTTGTCCATGCCAGCCGCGAAGCCCTCAGCGAAGGCGGCGCGCTCGCCTCCCATCTGGATGCATTCGTCCCGCGTCCTGCGCAGCTGCGCCTGACCGAGGCCATTGCCGCGTCCATGCAGCAACGCGACCTGCTGCTCGCCGAAGCCGGTACCGGCACCGGCAAGACCTTTGCCTATCTGGTGCCGGTGCTGCTGTCCGGAATGCGCACCATCATTTCCACCGGTACCCGCGCGCTGCAGGACCAGCTCTACCACCGTGACCTGCCGCGCGTGCGCCAGGCGCTGGGCGTCGGCCTGCGCAGCGCATTGCTGAAGGGACGCAGCAACTACCTGTGCCGTTATCGCCTGCAGCAGGCACGCGGTGAGCCGCGATTCTCCAGCCCCGAACAGGCGGCACAGTTCCAGCGCATCCTGGCCTGGTCCGGCCGCTCGGATTCGGGCGATATCGCTGAACTCGATGGCCTGGCCGATGACTCGCCGCTGCTGCCGATGGTCACCTCCACCGTCGACAACTGCCTGGGCAACGAGTGTCCCTTCTGGGATGACTGCTTCGTCGTGCGTGCCCGCCAGCGTGCACAGGCTGCCGACCTGGTCGTGGTCAACCACCACCTGCTGCTCGCCGATCTGGCGCTGAAGCAGGAGGGCTTCGGCGAGCTGCTGCCCGGTGCGCAGGCCTTCGTCATCGACGAGGCCCATCAGTTGCCCGAGCTGGCCGCGCAGTTCTTCGGCGAGGGCTTCGGCATGCGCCCCTGGCAGGAGCTGGGCCGTGACTGTCTGGCTGAAGCGCGCGGCGTGGGGGGCGCGCAGTCGGCATTGCAGGAACCGGTCGATCATCTGCAGCAGGCGTTATCTGCGTTGCGTGCTGCGATGGAGGGCTTGCCCGCGCGCGGTACGCAGTGGCGGGCGTTGGCAATGCCGCAGGTGCGCGAGGGTTTCGATGCGGTGATGTCCAGCCTGGTGGTGCTGGAGCAGGCACTGCAACCGTTGCGCGAGGCCGCTGCCGGCCTGGATGCCTGCCATGCGCGTGCGCGTGAGGCGATCTCGCGGCTGGGCCGTTGGCTCGGCGATGAAGAGCCCGCACTCGACTTCGATGCCGATCCCAGCGAAACGACCGCCGCCGCCGGCGACGTGCTCTGGTACGAGCTGACCCCGCGCGGTTTCCGCTGCCAGCGCACGCCGATGGATGTGTCCGCGCCGCTGCGCGAACATCGCGAGCGCAGTCATGCTGCATGGATTTTCACCTCGGCCACGCTGACCGTTGGCGGCGGCTTCGAGCACATCGCCACGCGCCTGGGCCTGGACGATCCGCAGACGCTGGTGCAGCCCAGCCCGTTCAACTGGCCCGAGCAGGCACTGTGCTATTTGCCTGAAGGCTTGCCCGATCCAGCCGCGCGCGGTTTCGGAACCGCACTGATCCAGGTGCTGCGCCCGGTGCTGCAGGCGTCGCAGGGCAGGGCGTTCCTGTTGTTCGCTTCGCATCGTGCGCTGCGCGAGGCGGCCGAGGCGTTGCGTGATGGCCCCTGGCCGCTGTTCGTGCAGGGCGAAGCGCCGCGCGCGACCCTGCTGCAGCGTTTCCGTGAATCCGGCAATGGCGTGCTGCTGGGCTCGGCCAGCTTCCGCGAGGGCGTGGATGTGGTCGGCGAGGCCTTGAGCGTGGTGGTGATCGACAAGCTGCCCTTCGCCACGCCCGACGATCCGGTGTATGAAGCGCGGCTGGAGGCAATCCGTACCCAGGGCGGCAATCCGTTCCGCGACGAGCAGTTGCCGCAGGCGGTCATTGCCCTGAAGCAGGGCGTTGGCCGGCTGATCCGCAGCGAAACCGACCGCGGGGTGCTGGTGCTGTGCGACCCGCGCCTGCTCAACCGTGGATACGGCAAGGTCTTCCTGCAGTCGCTGCCGCCGTTCCGGCGAACCCGGGCACTGACCGATGTGCAAGCCTTCTTTGCGCCACAATGGGGCCCCGTGGCAGATGCCGCAGCCCCGACCGCCGCCGTGGCGGGCCCGGAGCCGGTTCCCGGTGCCACGTTCCCCCTGTTCTGACCCGATCCGATGAAACTGCTCGCCTTTGAAACCGCCACCGAAGCCTGTTCCGTAGCCCTGCATGTTGATGGGCAGGTACTGGAACGCTTCGAGATCGCCCCCCGCCGGCACGCCGAACTGAGTCTGCCGTGGGCGGAGGAGCTGCTGGCCGAGGCCGGCATCAGCCGCCGCCAGCTGGACGGCATCGCGCTCAGTCGCGGTCCCGGTGCGTTCACCGGTGTGCGCCTGGCGATCGCTTTGGCACAGGGCATCGCGCTGGCGCTGGATCGCCCGCTGCTGCCGGTGTCGACGCTGCAGGTGCTGGCACTGCGCGCGCCGATGGAAGAGAAGCAGATCCTGTCGGCGATCGATGCGCGGATGGGTGAGTTGTACGTGGCACGTTTCGAGCGCGTGGATGGACTGCCGGTGGCCCGTGACGCCGAGCGCGTGTGCGTGCCAACGGCGGTGTCGTTGCCGGAAGGCACGTCCATCTACGGTGTTGGCACCGGGTTTGCCGCCGCCGAGGGCGCGCTGGTCGCGCAACTGGGTGCGGGTCTGCGCCGCTTCGATGCGACGGCGCTGCCGCATGCGGCAGATGTGCTGGCACTGGCGGTGCCGGCGTTCGCACGCGGCGAAGGCATTGCGCCGGAGAAGGTCGAGCCGGCTTACCTGCGTGACAACGTGGCGCTGACGCTGGTCGAGCAGCAGGCCGCGCGGGACGCGAAGGCGAAAGCCAACGGCTGAGCCCCTCGTGGCTTGGTTGGTCGCGTAAATCAAAAGCCGTGGGTTGACCGGGCGGGTGGGCTGCGCAGGGGACGCCGTGAATACGTCCCTGTAGGCTCGGGCGCGCCATCCATGGCGCTTACGCCCCTGCGCAGCCCACCCGCCCGGCCACGGACAGTTTCCGTGCGCGTCCGCCACGGAAATTCAAAACAAAATCAAAGTCAAAAGCCGATCGCTTCGCTCGCATCCACGCATGGCGTGGATCTACCGTGCAGGTGTGGCGTGGATGCCTCGTGTCGACCAAGGTCGACACCTACCAACAGCAAAGATGCGCCGCGATCTATCAGAGGTGGGGCGGTGTGGGCTTGCAGGACCGTTGGCGCCATGGATGGCGCCATCGAGCCCCCAGGGATGGGTTTACGGCGTGTCCTGCAAGCCCACACCGCCCCGCCAAACCAACAGCCCAACCGCCGCTCTTGATCTTGCAGTTGCAGTTGCTTCCAGCGGGTCCCGGGCCGCAGGCCCGGGCAGAAAACCCTACCGGTCGTCGCGCAGTTCGCCACCCGGCAGGAACACCCACGTGCGCGTGACCTGCAGAATGTCGATCTGATCATCAGTGTTGGGCAACGGCGGGAACGGCTGCGCCAGCTGGATCACCCGCAGCGCCGCCTCATCCAGCAGGGGCGTACCGCTGGAGCGCAGGATGCGGCTGCTTTCCACGCTGCCATCGCGGCGCACCCCCACGCTGATCACCACCTGCCCACCCAGCCGGCGCTGCCGCGCTTCGTCGGGGTAGTTCAGGTTGCCGACCTGCTCTGCGCGGTCCACCCATGCGCGAAGGTAATTGGCGTAGGCGTATTCGCGCGTACTGGCCGAAACGAATTTCCGGTTCGGGCGCTTGGCGTACTGCGCCGAACGCAGGTGTACTTCCGCTGCCAGCCGCGCCATCTCGGCATCGCGCTGTTCGCGTGCAGTCATCGGTGCATCCGGGGTGGGCTGCAACGGGGTAGGGCGCGACTGCGCCAGGGCCACCGTGTCCTGGCCATTGCGGCTGCTGACCACGCGCGCCTGCGGCGGCGGCACCGGTGCTGCCGACTGTTGCTGCTGCGGTACCGGGCTGATGCCGGACTGCGCCTGCGGCACGATGCCGGCCTGGTTGTCGCGTGGGCGCTGCGCACGATCATGCTCGCCACCGCCCTCCTGGCTGGCGGCGGCCAGGAAATCGGCCTGCTTCGGGGTCAACGCGGTGCGGGTCTGGCTGAAGATCACTTCCAGGGTCGGTACCAGCGGCGCGTCGCCTTTCACGGCAAAGCCGACCCCGAGGATCAGCAGGGCGTGCACCAGCACCGACAGGGCGATGGTGGCGCCCAGCCGCTGCGCTTCACGCGGCGGCGGGGCGAGGACGGCAGGTGCGGCATCCATCAGCGCAGATCGGCCTCGATCGCGTCGAACAGGGTGCCGGCGATGTTCAGGCCGTACTGCGCGTCCAGTTCGCGCACGCAGGTCGGGCTGGTCACGTTGACCTCGGTCAGGTAGTCACCGATGACGTCCAGGCCGACGAAGCGCATGCCACGGCGCTTCATCTCCGGGCCGACCTGGGCGGCGATCCAGCGGTCGCGTTCGCTCAGCGGCCGGCCTTCGCCGCGGCCACCGGCGGCCAGGTTGCCGCGGAACTCATCGCCCTGCGGAATGCGCGCCAGGCAGTAATCGACCGGCTCGCCATCGACCAGCAGGATGCGCTTGTCGCCGGCAGTGATGTCGGGAATGAACTTCTGGGCCAGGGCCAGCTTGCGGCCACCGTCGGTCAGCGTTTCCAGGATCACGTTCAGGTTGGGGTCGCCCTGGCCGCTGCGGAAGATCGAGCGCCCACCCATGCCATCCAGCGGCTTCAGCACGGCCTGGCCGTGTTCCAGCGCGAAGGCCTTCAGCGCCTTGGCATCGCGGCTGACCAGGGTCGGCGGGCAGCACTGCGGGAACAGCAGCGCGGCCAGCTTCTCGTTGTAGTCGCGCAGGCCCTGTGGGTTGTTGACCACGCAGGCGCCGGCGGCGGCGGCGACATCCAGCACCTGGGTGTCGTAGACGTACTCGGCGTCGACCGGCGGGTCCTTGCGCATCAGCACGACCTGGCCGGGGCCGAATTCAGTCCGGCTGAATGCGCCCAGCTCGTACCAGCCGGCCGGGTCGTCGCGCACCTGCAGGGGGGCGGTCCAGGCCACGGCCACCCCGCCTTCCAGCGCCAGCCCGCCCGGGCGCACGTAGTGCAGGGCGTGGCCGCGGCGCTGGGCTTCCAGCAGCATGGCGAACGTGGTGTCCTTGGTGATCTTGATGTGGGCGATGGGATCCATCACCACGATGACGTTCAACGGCATGGGCGCACCTGTCAGGCAAGGCGTTGATGGTAGCGGCAACGCCGGCCGTGCGCCTCCCCGGCGATGTGCAACGCAGCGTCCCTTGCCGGGCTGCGCAGTGATTGCCAATCCGGTCACGTTCAGCCCGGCGCCACGCCCCGCGCCACGGACCGCCCTTGAAGCGGGCGCGGGAAGTGCGATATAGATACGCTTTCGCAGCGGCTCCCGCCAAAGATTGGGCCGTGCGCTTGGGGAATGGCAATGACTGAAAACACGACTGCGGGCGGGGAGCTCGCAGGACTCCGGGTGATGGTCATCGATGACTCGAAGACCATCCGCAGGACTGCGGAAACACTACTGAAGCGCGAAGGCTGCGAAGTAGTGACCGCGACGGACGGTTTCGAGGCCTTGGCCAAGATCGCCGACCAGCAGCCGCAGATCATCTTCGTCGACATCATGATGCCGCGCCTGGATGGCTACCAGACCTGCGCACTGATCAAGGGCAACCAGCTGTTCAAGGCGACCCCGGTGATCATGCTGTCGTCCAAGGACGGCCTGTTCGACAAGGCGCGGGGGCGCATCGTCGGCTCGGAGCAGTACCTGACCAAGCCATTCACGCGCGAAGAACTGCTGGGTGCCATCCGCACGTACGTCAACGCCTGACCAGGGGGAAAGGCACAATGGCTCGTATCGTCCTGATCGAGGATTCACCGACCGACCGCGCGGTGTTCACCCAATGGCTGCGCCGTGCCGGCCATGAGGTGCTGGAAGCGGACAATGCCGAAGATGGCCTGCAGCTGGTCCGCGACCAGGTGCCGCAGCTGGTCCTGATGGACGTGGTGCTGCCGGGCATGAGCGGTTTCCAGGCGACCCGGGCGATGGCCCGCGACGCCGCGATCAAGCACATCCCGGTCATCATCGTCAGCACCAAGGCGATGGAAACCGACAAGGCCTGGGGGCTGCGCCAGGGCGCCGCCGATTACATCGTCAAGCCGCCGCGCGAGGAAGAACTCATCGCGCGGATCAACGAGCTGGTGGCCTGATGCGCTCGCCCTTCGACATTCTTGAAGCCTACGAACGGCGCAGCCTGGCCCACGCGGTGCAGCTGCCCGGGCGGCAGTTCGCCCAGGACCTGTGGCGTGGCGTCGGTTTCCGTGTCGGCCAGCGCCGGCTGGTGTCCGATTTCCGCGAAGTGGTGGAGATCGTGCCGATGCCGCCGGTGACCCCGGTGCCCTGCGCGCAGCCGTGGCTGCTGGGCGTGGGCAACCTGCGCGGCAACCTGTTCCCGGTGGTCGACCTGAAATATTTCCTGGAAGGTGCGCGCACCGTCCAGCAGGAAGGCCAGCGCGTGCTGATCATGCGCCAGGCCGGTGGCGACGTCGCCCTGACCATCGACGAACTGTTCGGCCAGCGCAGTTTCGAGCTGACCCAGCAGATCGAGGCCGGTTCACTGGCCGAAGGACGCTACGGGCACTTCGTCGATCGCGCTTTCCATGCCGATGGCAACGACTGGGGCGTGTTTTCGCTCTCGCTGCTGTCGCGTACCCCTGAATTCCGGCAAGCCGCGGCCTGAGGCCGGGCATCGCCCCCTGCATTGAAAATCGAGGTTGAACGATGAGTACTGCTTCGGATGCCACCAAGTCCGGCAAGCTGCGGCTGGGCGGCAGCAACCTCTGGCTGGCGCTGCTGGCCCTGTCGATGATCCTGTTCGGTGTGAACACCGGTGTGTCCACCTGGCAGGGCAGCCGCCTGGCCGATGCCGGCTCCAAGGCCGCGGACCTGCAGGTGCTGTCGCAGCAGCTGGCCAACCAGGGCCGTGACGCGGTCGGCGGCAATGCGCAGGCCTTCACCGCCTTCAAGGCCACCCGCAACGCGATCGAGCAGAACGTATCGACCCTGCAGGGGCGCTACGGCAACGAGCCGGGCGTCTCCGGGGCGATCTCGACCCTGGCCGACACCTGGACGCCGCTGGGCAAGCAGGCCGGCCAGCTGGTCGCCAGTGAGCCGGCGGTGCTGGCGCTGGCCGGCAACGCCAACAACTTCTCCGGTGCGGTGCCGGGCCTGCAGGCCCAGTTGAACGAACTGGTGCGTGCGATGTCCGCCTCCGGCGCCCCGTCGTCGCAGGTCTACAGTGCCCTGCAGCAGGTGGTGGTGGCCGGTTCGATGGCCCGTCGCGTGACTGAAATCCGTGCCGGCGGCACGGCTGCGGCCGCGGCCGGCGACGCGCTGGCCCGCGACATCACCGTGTTCTCGCAGGTGCTCGATGCGCTGCGCAATGGCAACGAGGATCTGGGCATCACCGCCGTGCGCGGCGCTGCCGCCGTTGCGGCGCTGGAGCAGTCGCAGCAGAAGTGGGAGGCGATGAAGCAGGACGCCGACGCGATCCTGGCCAGCTCGCGCCAGCTGTTCGCCGCGCAGTCCGCTGCCGCCGCGCTGGGCCAGGGTTCGGCGAAGATGCTGACCGACAGCCGCAAGCTGTTCGAAGCGTTCTCCTCGTTCGGCTCGGTGTCCGACACCCGCCTGTTCCCGAATTTCTGGATCGGCGTGGTATCCGGTGCGCTGTCGCTGATCGCGATCATCGGCTTCGTCTCCACCAACGTGCGCAGCCGCTCGCGCGAACAGGAACTGCGCTACCAGACCCAGGTGGAGTTCAACAGCCGCAACCAGCAGGCGATCATGCGGCTGCTGGATGAAATCTCCTCGCTCGGTGAGGGCGACCTGACCGTGAAAGCCTCGGTGACCGAGGACATGACCGGCGCGATCGCAGACGCCATCAACTACGCGGTGGATGAACTGCGCCACCTGGTGACCACCATCAACGACACCTCGGCCAAGGTCGCGCTGTCGACCCAGGAAACGCAGGCAACGGCGATGCAGCTGGCCGAAGCGGCCGGCCACCAGGCCAACCAGATCACCTCGGCATCGGACCGGATCGGCGAAATCGCCGCCAGCATCGAGCAGGTATCGCGCAACTCGGCCGAGTCGGCCGACGTGGCACAGCGTTCGGTGGTGATCGCCGCCGAGGGTGCCGGCGTGGTCCGCGAGACCATCCAGGGCATGGACCAGATCCGCGACCAGATCCAGGAAACCTCCAAGCGCATCAAGCGCCTGGGCGAGTCCTCGCAGGAGATCGGCTCGATCGTGGAACTGATCAACGACATTTCCGAGCAGACCAACATCCTGGCGTTGAACGCGGCTGTGCAGGCGGCGTCGGCCGGTGAAGCCGGTCGCGGTTTCGCGGTCGTGGCCGACGAAGTGCAGCGCCTGGCAGAGCGCACCTCCGGTGCGACCCGACGCATCGAGAACCTGGTCCAGGCCATTCAGGCCGATACCAACGAAGCGGTCACCTCGATGGAACAGACCACCGCCGAAGTGGTGTCCGGTGCGCGCCTGGCCGAAGACGCCGGTACCGCACTGACCGAGATCGAGCGCGTGTCCAACGCACTCAACACCCTCATCAAGAACATCTCCATCGCCGCCCAGCAGCAGTCGTCGGCGGCGTCGGACATCACCCGCACGATGGGCGTGATCCGCCAGATCACCGGCCAGACCTCGCAGGGTGCCGGGCAGACCGCCGAGTCGATCGGCCACCTGGCGCAGCTGGCGGCCGACCTGCGTCGTTCGGTCGCCGACTTCAAGCTGCCGGCGTGACACGGGCAGGGCGGCGAGCAAGGAACCAGTCGATGAAGCATTTCCATTCCCCACGCCAGGATCCGCGCGACCGTCGCGCGGCGGCGACCGGAGCGCATCCATGAGCAGCCTGCGCGATGCGATGAGCCACGCGGCCCTGGGCTGGGTCAAGCCCGAGCTGGACGAGACCCTGCGCCTGGTGCGCAACGAGGTCGAGTACTTTGCCGAGGACCCGGGCGACAGCAGCCGCATGCGCATCTGCGCCGGCTACCTGCACCAGGTGCAGGGCACGCTGCGCATGGTTGAACTGTACGCCCCGGCGATGGTGGCCGAAGAGCTGGAACAGCTCGCCGTTGCCGTCGGCAAGGGCGAAGTGGCCGAGCGCGACGAGGCCTGCGCCACCCTGATGCGCGGCAGCGTGCTGCTGCCCGATTACCTGGAGCGCCTGCAGAACGGGCACCGTGACATTCCGATCGTGCTGCAGCCGCTGCTCAACGAGATCCGCGCCGCCCGTGGCGAAGCGCTGATCAACGACAGCGTGCTGTTCGCGTTCGCGCCCGATTCGGTGACCGCCACCGAAGCGGAACTGGACCACGCACGCGGCAGCCTCAGCGGCCGCAACCGCGAACTGCTGGACACCGTCGGCAATGCGGTCAAGGAAGAACTGCTGCAGGTCAAGGATGCCCTGGACCTGCACCTGCGTACCGACGGCGCGCCGCAACAGCTGCAGGAGCAGGTGACCAAGCTGGGCTCGGTGGCCGATACGCTGGGCATGCTCGGCCTGGGCGCCGCGCGCGGCGTGGTCGTGCAGCAGCGTGACGCGCTGCGCGGGGTTGTCGAAGGCCGCCAGCAGATCGACGAAGACATGCTGCTGGATATCGCCGGTGCGCTGCTTTATGTCGACGCGTCGCTGGACGACCAGGTCGCACACCTCGGCGCCAGCGGCAGTGGCCAGGATGATCCGAGCGCGGTGGAGAACCGGCGCACGGTGGAAGTGCTGGCACACGAGGCGATCGCCAATTTCGCCGCCGCCCGCGAGCATTTCGTCGCCTTCATTGAAACCAGCTGGAACCACGCCGAACTGCAGGATGTGCCGCGCCTGCTCGGCGATGTCTCCGGCGCATTGCGCATGCTCGACCTGGGCACCGCTGCCGACTACCTGCGCGGCGTGCAGCAGTACATCGAAGCCGAACTGATCGGCCGCCAGCGCGTGCCCAGTGGCCGCCAGCTGGACACCCTGGCCGATGCCATGGCCAGCCTGGAGTACTACCTGGAAGCCCTGCGTGACCGCCGTCCGGGTCGCGAGGACATCCTCGACATCACCCGCAGCAGCCTGGAAGCGCTGCGCTACTGGCCGCTGCCCGAGCGTGGCGTGGTCGCAGCCGAAGCCGATGCCGTGCAGCCGGTCGTACGCGAAGCCGTGGCCGTGCCGGCCGTGCCGCTGCAGATCGAACCGCTGGACGCCATCGTGCAGGCCGCCGCGCCGGCGCCGGGCGACATGCCCGTGCCGCTGCCCGATTTCACCTTCGATCCGCTGCCGGAGGCCCCGGCCGCCGACAACGGCCTGATGTTTGGATCGCTGGGTACGCCGGCTGTCCCTGCCGAACCGCGCGACACCCCGGCGCCCCTGTTGTTCGCGGCCTCCAGTGCACCTGCGCCGGAAGTGCCGCAGTGGGAGCTGGGTGGATTCGACGCGTCGGCGGATGCGGCTGCGGAACGCAGCGACGAGCGTGCGCCGACGTTCGACAGCTTTGATCCGGTCAGCTTCGATCCGGTGTCGGCCGAACAGTCCAACTCCGCTGCCTGGACGCTGTCCGGGATTCCGGAGCTGGAAGCGCGCGATACGCGTGTAGCCGCCATGGACGACAACGATGACGCCCTCCCGGCGACGTCGTTGCACGAAGCCTCGTTCGCTGCGCCGCTGGATGCGGTCGTTTCGCAGGCATTCGATCCGGTTGCCGCCGAGCAGGACGGCCAGCCGCCGCTGAACGACGATGTGGTGTTCCGTTTCGACAGCAACCTGTTGCACAACGCCGATGACGTGCTGTCGCTGGAGGCAATGGAAACGCTGTCGCTGGACGACGAACAGGAGTCGCCGGCGACACTGGAATTCATCGACGCAGTTGCGGCGCCGCAGGCCGACGATGGGCTGGCCGTTGCCGAACTGAGCGACGCCACCGCCGAGACCGAGGCTGAGGCTTACGTCGTACCTGCCGCTGATCTGCGCGCGACCGAAGACCTGCCTGCATCGACGGCTGCGCCGACCGTGGCGCTGGTCGATGTGGATACCATCGCGCCGATCGACTTCAGCGAGGCCGATGCGCAGTTCTTCGCAGAACTGAACGCCGCCGCCGCCGACTTCAATCCGCAGGCCACGCAGGCGACTGCCGGGTCGACCGGAACCGTGCCGGCGGCCGTGGCCGAAGGCGGGTTCGATGCGGGTTTCGACGATGATGCCGAGAATATCGACCAGGACATCCGCGAGGTGTTCCTGGAGGAATTCGACGACGAGCTCGGCAATCTCGGCACGCTGCTGCCGGCCTGGCGCATGCAGCCGGACAACATGGATCGGCTGCGGCCGATCCGGCGCATTTTCCACACACTGAAGGGCAGTGGCCGCCTGGTCGGCGCACGTACCCTGGGTGAGTTCGCGTGGAAGATCGAGGGCATGCTCAATCGCGTGCTCGATGGCACCCGTGCCGCCACGCCGGCGGTGCTGGCGATGGTCGATCACGCTTACACGGCACTGCCGCAGTTGAACGCGGCACTGCGCGATGGCCAGCGGGTCAGCGTCGACCTGCAGGCGATGCAGGCCATCGCCGATCGCGTGGCTGCAGGCGAAGAGACGTTCTACGTTGCGCTACCGGGCGCTGCTGTGCCGACGGTGGTGGCAGCGTCCGATGTTGTCGAGCCGCTGGGCAGCACCGAACCGGTTGTCGATGCACCGGCAGAGAGCGCCGTCGAAGTGGCGGGTACCCCGGCCAACATCGACAGCGTGCTGCGCGAGATCCTGGAGGCCGAGGTGGAACTCCACCAGGCCACCCTGCAGGGCTGGTTGCGCTCGGCGCAACAGGCACCGCAGCCGGTCAGCGATGCACTGCTGCGTGCGGTGCACACCATGAACGGCGCCTTCGCGATGACCGAAGTGCCGGAAATCACCGCCGTTACCGGCGGCGCCGAGTCGTACATCAAGCGCGCACTTGCCGCCGAGGTTGTGCCGGGTGATGACGCCGTGGCGGCCCTGGACGAGACCGCGCAGGCGATCAACGCGACCATGGACGCGCTGCAGGCCGAGCAGCCACGGATTGCGCCGCAGGCTGAACTGGCGCAGCGCCTGCAGGCGCTGGCCGGTGAACTGCCGGAAGCACGCTGGCCGATGGCCGGGCTGGA
Source organism: Stenotrophomonas sp. 82F1 (assembly GCF_056861525.1). NCBI lineage: Bacteria > Pseudomonadati > Pseudomonadota > Gammaproteobacteria > Lysobacterales > Lysobacteraceae > Stenotrophomonas > Stenotrophomonas sp. 82F1. The sequence goes on along the minus strand of NZ_JBSPUD010000033.1, from coordinate 22,970 downwards.
CGTCGAGGATGAAGACGAAGACGACCAGCTGCTTTCGCTGGTCGCCGATGCCGATGCCGACGTGGTCGAGTCGCCCCATGGGCTTGAGATCGAGCCAGAAGCCGGACGTGATACCGACGTCGCCGACGCCGACGCGCTGGATGCAATGCAGGTCAGCGAGGACGCGTTGAGCGACGCGGGCCTCGAGTCCGCTGAGTTGACCGGCAGCGATGATCTGTCGCGCTACTTCGACGCAGGGTGGCCTTCGATGCCGGACGCCCCGGCGCCGGAATCGACGTTGGAAGTGGCTGCTTCCCCGCTCGTCGGCGCGGAGATCGATGCCGGCCCGGCAGTGCCAGCATCGGAAGACACCGCCCTGGAAGACACCGCGCTGACGGCGGTGGACGATCTGTCGCCGTATCTGGACGCCAGCGCGCTGCCGGTTGACGACCGCGACCTGGATGTCGCAAACGACCTGAATACGCCGCTGCCGTTCACACCTGAAACAGCGGTGGATGACGACGCTGCTGCAGTGCCACTCGACAGCGAGCTGTCCAGCCTGCAGGATGAAATGGCTGTGCCGGGCTTCGTAGACCCGGTCACGCTGGAAGCCGCGCTCGAGGCCGGCCTGCACGTGATCGACGAGGAGCAGGGCCAGGACGAAGACGGGCAATGGCCCGTGCTCGGCCTGCAGGCCAGCGAACTCGCGCCTGGCGAGGCGGAAGCCTTTGCCGAGGATGCGGACGTCGGCGGGGAGGCGGCGGTCGGTGAAGGAGAGAGCGCCGACCAGCCGTCCCCGGCGACGGTGGAAGACGTCGAGTCCACGGACTCGACGCAGGACGCCATTTCGCCCTCGCGTTTCTTCGAACTGGAAGATGCTCCGGGCCAGGCCGCCGTAGCGGACAGCGGCATGATCGTGGTGCCGATCGTGGCTGAGGCTGAGGCTGCGGCGACCAATGCCGAACCTGTCGCCATCGACAGCGCCGATGCGGTGGTGCCGGCGGACACTGCTCTGCTCGACGCCCAGACCGAATCCGAGACCGAATCCGAATCCGAATCCGAGACCGAAGACAGCGCCGACCTGCTCGACTTCAGCGTCTATGACCGCGAGCTGGTCGACATCTTCGTCGAGGAAGGCAAGGACCTGCTGGATCATTGCGATGGACTGATCAGCGAACTGCGCGAAGCGCCGCAGGATCGCGAAGCCCTGGCCGGCCTGCAGCGCGATCTGCATACGCTGAAGGGCGGTGCGCGCATGGCGGGCATCAATGCCATCGGCGATCTCGGCCACAGCATCGAATCGTTGCTGGAGGCCGTCGCTGGCGGGCGCACCGAGATCGAACGTCGTGACGTGCAGTTGCTGGAACGCGGTTTTGACCGTCTGCACCAGCTGCTGACCCGCACTGGCGAACACCGCGTTGTCGAGCCGGCACAGGATCTGCTCGATGCCTTTGAAGCACGGACCACGACCGACATCGCCGCCGCTGCCAGCGCAGCTGCAGCCGCTGCTGCCACCGAGGCGGAGCAGACTCCGCAGGTCACTCCGGCCGTGGCCGTGGTCGATGCGCCGCTGTCGGCACCGTTGCCCGTGGAAGGCTCCACCGAAGAAGACCCGCTGGCCCGTCCGCAGCAGGAACAGGTGCGTGTGCGCGCCGACCTGCTTGACCGCCTGGTCAACCACGCCGGCGAAGTGGCGATCTACCGTTCGCGCCTGGAACAGCAGCTCGGTGCCTTCCGCGGCGCGATGGGCGAGCTGGAACGCACCAACGCGCGTCTGCGCGACCAGCTGCGTCGCCTGGACCTGGAAACCGAGGCGCAGATCGTTGCCCGCTACCAGCGCGAGCAGGACCAGGCCGACCACAAGTTCGATCCGCTGGAACTGGACCGTTTCTCCACCCTGCAGCAGCTCAGCCGCGCGCTGAACGAGTCCGCCGCCGATCTGGGTGGCCTGCAGGGCGTGCTGGACGATCTGTCGCGCCAGTACGATTCGCTCCTGCAGCAGCAGTCGCGTGTCAGTTCGGAACTGCAGGACGGCCTGATGCGCGCGCGCATGGTGCCGTTCGACGGCCTGGTGCCGCGCCTGCGCCGGGTGGTCCGCCAGGCCGGCATGGACACCGGCAAGCAGGTCCATCTGACCCTGGAAGGCACCCACGGCGAACTCGACCGCAACGTGCTCGATCGCATGGTCGCGCCGCTGGAGCACATGCTGCGCAACTCGGTTGCCCATGGCCTGGAAGCACCGGAACAACGTCGTGCCGCCGGCAAGCCGGAAGAAGGCGAAATCGCCATCCGCCTGCACCGTGAAGGCTCGGAAATCGTGCTGGACGTGGCCGACGACGGCGCGGGCCTGGATCGTGAGGCGATCCGCCGTCGCGCCATCGAACGCGGCCTGTTGCCTGCCGATGCGCAGCCGAGCGAGCAGGAGCTGGACAACCTGATCTTCGCGTCGGGCTTCTCCACCGCCGACCAGGTCAGCCAGCTGGCGGGCCGTGGCGTCGGCATGGACGTGGTCGGCAACGAAGTGCGCCAGCTCGGTGGCTCGGTCGACATCCAGTCGGTGCGTGGCCAGGGCGTGCGTTTCACCCTGCGCCTGCCGCAGACGCTGGCGGTCACCCAGGCAGTGTTCGTGCAGATCGGCGAAACCACCTTCGCAGTACCGGTGGCGTCGGTCAGTGGCATTGGACGGCTGTCGCACGAACGCTTCGAAGCGGCCGACAGCAGCTACCGCTACGGCGGCGAAGACTATCCGCTGTACGACCTCGGCAGTCTGGTCGGCCAGGCCCCGGCGCGCGCCGATGGCCAGGCCCAGGTGCCCTTGTTGCTGGTCCGCGCGGGCGACCTGCGCGCCGCCGTTGCGATCGATCAGGTGCTGGGCAACCGCGAAGTCGTGGTCAAGCCGGTGGGCCTGCAGATCGCCTCGGTACCGGGTATCTACGGTGCCACCATCACCGGCGATGGTCGCGTGGTGGTGATCCTGGACGTGGCCCCGCTGGTGCGCCGCTTCCTGGCCAACCCGACCGCGCCGGTGCTGGTCAATGCACCCCGCCAGGAACGGCAGGTGCCGTTGGTGATGGTGGTGGACGATTCGCTGACCATGCGCAAGGTCACCGGCCGCATCCTGGAGCGTCACAACTTCGAGGTGAGCGTCGCCCGCGATGGCGTCGAAGCTCTGGAGCAACTGGAAGAGCGCGTGCCGGACCTGATGCTGCTGGACATCGAAATGCCGCGGATGGACGGCTACGAGCTGGCTACCGCAATGCGTGCCGACCCGCGCTACAAGGACGTGCCGATCGTGATGATCACCTCGCGCAGCGGCGACAAGCACCGCCAGCGCGCCTTCGAAATCGGTGTGCAGCGCTACCTGGGCAAGCCTTACCAGGAGCTGGACCTGATGCGTAACGTGTACGACTTGCTGGGGATTGCCCGTGTCCGTGAGTGACCTCGATCCGGTTCCGGCCGTAGCCCTGCTGGCCCGTCCGGGTGCGGCGCGTGAGCGCCTGCGCGAGGCGTTGGCCCATGCCGACGTGCAGATCGTGCTGGAAGACGATCCCATCACGCTGGAACCGCAGGCGCTGCAGGATGCACGCCCGCAGTTCGTGGTGATCGCGCTGGAAGCGGCCATTGAAGATGCGCTGGAGCGCCTGGAACCGGCGCTGTCGGCACCCGGGTTGACGCTGGTGTTCGACGAGGCTGAACTGGCCGCGCGTCGCGATGGGTGGGAAGCGCAGCGCTGGGGCCGTCACCTGGCCGCCAAGCTGCACGGCCACCAGCAGGTGCTGCCGCCGGGTGCCGAGGACGAACCGGCATTGCAGCTTGAGCCGGGCCGGCCGTCGACGCCGCCGGTGCCGAAGGAAACCGCGCTGCAGCCGCACCTGGAGCAGGCCCGTTCGTGGGCCGACGACGTGCCGGCGGATGGCCTCTATTCGCCGCCAGCCCATCTGCATGAGCCGATCACGCTGGAGCAGGCACTGGCGGCGCTGCAGCCGGTGCTGGCGGAGGCGGCGACGCCCGTTGATGCAGCGCCTGCACCGCCGCCGGTGCCGGTCGCTCCCCCGACGGTATTCACCGATCACACCGCCTGGTCGCTGGTCGACGAGGCCAGCGACGCGCCGGCAGAGCCGCGTGCTGCTGCGACGGTCGCGGCGCCGGAACCGGCGTTCGACACCGAGCATCTGTCACTGGTCGACCTGGACGCCGCCGCACCCGCAGGCAGCCGCGCCGGTGCGCTGCTGGTACTGGCCGGTATCGGCGGTCCCGATGCGTTGCGCCGCCTGCTCGCGGCACTGCCCAGCGGGCTGGCCGTGCCGGTGCTGGTGCACATGCGCCTGGATGGCGGCCGCTATGGCAACCTGGTCAAGCAGATGGCGCGCGTATCGCCGCTGCCGGTGCAGTTGGCCGAAGCCGGCCAGCGCGCCACCGCGGGTGAAGTACACGTGCTGGCCGATGACATCGGCGTGCATGCCGCCGCCGATGGCCTGTATTTCCAGAGCGAAGCGCAGGGCATCTCGATTGCCACGCTGTCGGCCGAGCACAGCGCGCTGGTGCTGCTGAGTGGTGCCGATCTGGCCCATGTCGGCCCGGCGTTGGACCTCGCCGCCGCCGGCGCCTGGGTAGCCGGGCAGGTGGGCGAAGGCTGCTACGACCCGGCTGCGGCAACGGCCGTGGTCGCTGCCGGCATGGTGGCCGGTGAACCGCAGGAACTGGCGCAGGTGATCGCCGCGCGCTGGGGCCTGGATGACGACGGAGATGCCGCATGAGCTACGCCAGCAATGATGAGATCCGTGGCGTCCTGATCTCGGCCGGTGCCGAACGGGTCCTGCTGCCCAATGCCACCGTGGCCGAGATGATGTCGCGGGTGCCGGTGCAGGCAATCGCCGATGCTCCGCGCTGGCTGGTGGGTGAGATCGGCTGGCACGGCTGGCAGGTGCCCCTGGTGTCGTTCGCGCGACTCTCCGGGTTGGGCGAAGAGACGGTGGCCGGCCACAACAAGGTGGTGGTGCTCAAGACCCTCAGCGGCAACCCGGAGCGCCCGTATTACGCGCTGCTGACGCAGAGCTTCCCGCAGCTGATCTCGGTACCGCGCGATGGCCTGCTGGCCGACGCATCCGAGGAAACCCTGCCCGACATCGTGCACATGCGCGTGCTGCTGGGCGAACAGAGCGCCCTGTTGCCGAACCTCGACGCACTGGAAGCTGCGCTGGATTCGCTGACGGCCTGCCCGGCGAGCGCAGCGGCCACCGGACCGGAGCCTTACCCCAGATCGCCCAGCCGTGCCTGCAATGCCGCGATCGCGGCCAGGCCTGCGGTTTCCGTGCGCAGGATGCGTGGGCCCAACTGCAGGCCCTGGAAGCCTGCGGCCGCCAACTGCTCACGGTCACGCGGCGACCAGCCACCTTCCGGGCCGATCGCGATCACCACGCCGCCGGCTGGCGCCGCCTGCAGTGTCGACAGCCGGTGCGCTCCCAACGGGTCCAGGGTCAACCGCAACGTGTCGGCGGGCAGTGCCGCGCTGGCCTGTGCCAGCGACTGCGGCGGCCCTACCTGCGGAATGCGCGCACGTCCGGATTGCCCGCAGGCCGACTGCACCACGTTGTTCCAGTGCGCCACGCGTTTCTCCGCGCGTGCTGCATCCAGCTTCACCTCGGTACGTTCCGCGTTCACCGGCACGATGGCGCTCACCCCCAGCTCGGTGGCCTTCTGCAGGATCAGGTCCATCTTCTCGCCGCGAGCGATGCCCTGCAGCAGGGTGATCGTCAGCGGCGATTCGTTGCCGATCGGCTGCACCTGATCGATGCGCACCTGCACTTCGCGCTTGCCGGCCAGCGTCAGCGTCGCGGTGTAGTCGTGGCCATCGCCGTTGAACAGCACGCAGGTGTCACCCTCGCGCAGGCGCATCACCCGCACCAGGTGGTTGGCCGTCTCTTCCGGCAGGGTCACGGTCTGGCCGCTGTGCAGCGCCAGGTCGATGGGGCAGCGGGTCACGCGCATGCAATCGCCTCGTCGATGGCTGCCAGCGTCGTATGTGCCAGCAGCTCCAGTTGTTCGTCGTCCACGCAGTACGGTGGCATCCAGTACAGCACGTTGCCCAGCGGGCGCAGCACCACACCGCGTTTCAGCGCGGCCTTGTAGGCGTGCAGCCCCAGCTTCAGCGCCGGATCGAAGGGCGTGCGCTTGTCGCCGTTGCGGGTCAGTTCGAAGGCCACCACCATCCCGGCCTGGCGCACATCGGTCACGTGTGGATGGTCGGCGAACGGTGCGGCCAGGGTGCCCATCACCGAGGCGATGCCGCGGTTGCGGGCGATCACATCGTCGTCGCGGAAAATGTCCAGCGTGGCCAGCGCCGCCGCACAGGCCAGCGGGTTGCCGGTGTAGCTGTGCGAATGCAGGAAGGCGCGTTCCCGCGAATCATCAAGGAAGGCGTCGTACAGCGCCTGCGTGGCCAGCACCGCAGCCAAGGGCAGGAAACCGCCGGTCAGGCCCTTGGACAGGCACAGCAGATCAGGCATCACCCCGGCCTGCTCGCAGGCGAACATGGTGCCGGTGCGGCCGAAGCCGGTGGCGATCTCGTCGGCAATCAGGAAGGCGCCATGGGCATCGCACAGTTCACGCACGCGCTGCAGATAGGCCGGATCGTGCATGCGCATGCCACCGGCGCACTGCAGCCGTGGTTCCAGGATCACCGCGCAGATCTCGCCCGGATGCTGGTCGAACAGCGTGGCCAGGCCATCGGCGGCCTGGCGAGCGCGGTCGGCTGCACTCTGCCCGGGCTCGGCCAGGTAGGCGTCGGGCGAGGGCGCGAACAGGCCCTCGGCCAGCAACGGCGCATAGACGCGGCGATACAGCGGGATGTCGGCCAGTGCGAGGGCACCCAGCGTCTCGCCGTGGTAGCCGTTCTCCAGCGAGATGAAGCGCGTGCGCCGGTTCTCACCGCGGTTCTGGAAATACTGGAAGGCCATCTTCAGCGCCACTTCGACGCCGGCCGAGCCGTTGTCGGCGTAGAACACCTTGGCCAGCGGCGCGCGGCCGGGCTGGCGCGGCGCCAGGGCCAACAGGCGTTCAGCCAGGGTGATCGCCGGTTCATGGCCGAAGCCGGCCAGCATGACCTGTTCCAGCTGCCCGGCCTGGGCGGCGATGGCACCGCCGATGCGCGGCTCGGCATGGCCGAACAGGTTGGTCCACCAGCTGCTGACGGCGTCCAGGTAGCGGTTGCCGTCGTGATCGATCAGCCAGGCGCCTTCGCCGCGGGCGATCGGCACCAGCGGCAACGTGTGCGGATGCTCGCGCATCTGCGTGCACGGGTGCCATAGGACCTGGAGGTCGCGTTGCCGCCAGTGCTGGACCAGCGGAGAGGGGGTTGGGTCTGCTAGCATTTCGGGCTCATGAACATGTTGCTGCCTGCACATTCTATCGGCCTCGGCGCATGCGCCGGCTGCCACGGAGATTCCGCGTGAACGATGACCGCGCAAGGCGTCCTCTGCCGATCATCCATCGGATCACCGACGAGGAGAACGGGCCCTTCCAGCGCCAGCACCTGGACCTGGAGTTCTCCAATGGCGAACGCCGCCGCTTCGAGCGCCTGGTCAGCCGTGGCCATGGCGCAGTGGTGGTGGTGCCGATGCTTGATGATGAAACCGTGCTGCTGGTGCGTGAATACGCGGCCGGCATGCATCGCTACGAGCTTGGCCTGGTCAAGGGCCGGATCGATGCCGGCGAAACGCCGGAGCAGGCCGCCGACCGTGAGCTGAAGGAAGAGGCCGGTTATGGCGCACGGCGGGTCGACGTGCTGCGCGCGATGACCCTGGCGCCGACCTACATGAGCCATCAATCCTGGCTGGTGGTCGCACGCGACCTGTACCCGGAGAAGCTGGCCGGAGACGAGCCGGAGGAGCTGGAAGTGGTGCCGTGGAAGCTGGCCGATCTGGACCAGCTGATGCTGCGCGAGGACTTTTCCGAAGGGCGTTCGCTGGCGGCGCTGTTCATCGCCCGCCAGTGGCTGCAGGGAGCACGATGATCAAGCTGACCACGGAACTGCGCGAGACCGCGATCGCCATCGCCCAGGAAGCCGGGCAGGCCATCATGCAGGTCTACAGCAACGGTTTCGATGTGACACTCAAGGACGACGACAGCCCGGTCACCGCTGCCGATCTCGCTGCCGACCGGGTGATCCAGCAGGGGCTGCGCCAGCTGACCCCGGACCTGCCGATCCTGTCGGAGGAGTCGCCGCTGGTGCCGTGGGAACAGCGTCAGCACTGGGGCGCGTACTGGCTGGTCGATCCACTCGATGGCACCCGTGATTTCGTCAAGCGCAATGGCGAGTTCAGCGTCAACATCGCGCTGATCTACCAGGGCGCGCCGGCTTTCGGCGTGGTCCAGTCGCCGGTCACCGGCATTGTCTGGCACGCGATGCGCGGCGAGCTGGCGTATCGCCGGCAGGGCGTGCATGACACCGTGCTGCGTACCCGTACACCCGCGACTGCGCCGCTGCGGGTCGCCGCCAGCCGTTCGCATCGTTCAGCCGAGACGAATGCGTTGCTGGCCCGGATGGGCGACATCGAGACCGTGGTGCAGGGCTCTTCGCTGAAGTTCTGCCGGATCGCCGAAGGTGGCCTGGATGTCTATCCGCGGCTGGGCCCGACCTCCGAATGGGATACCGCTGCCGGCCAGTGCGTGCTGCACGCGGCCGGTGGTGCGGTGCTCTCGGTCGGCACCGGCAAGCCGTTCCGCTACAACCGCAGGCCGACGCTGTTGAACGGCGAGTTCATGGCGCTGGGCGATACCAGCCTGCCGTGGCGGGACTGGTTGTCCGATTGATCCTGGAGAAACGCATGAGCACGCACGACACCCCTGCCACCGGCGACGCCAGCGCGGAGCTGCAGCGCCTGCTGGCTATCATGGCGCGCCTGCGCGACCCACAGGGCGGTTGCCCCTGGGACCTGGAGCAGGACTTCGCCACCATCGCGCCCTATACGATCGAAGAAGCCTATGAAGTGGCCGATGCGATCGATCGAGGCGACCTCGACGACCTCTGCGATGAACTGGGTGACCTGCTGCTGCAGGTCGTGTTCCATGCGCGCATGGCCGAAGAGCAGGGCGCGTTCGCCTTCGCCGAGGTGGCGCGCGCGATCAGCGACAAGATGCAGCGGCGGCACCCGCATGTGTTCGCCGATGTCAGCGTCGATGATGCCGAGGGCGTCACGCGCAACTGGGACGCGATCAAGCGTGCCGAGCGTGCTGCCAAGGGCGAGCAGGACAGCTCGGCGCTGGCCGGGATCTCCCGCGGCTTGCCGGAATGGCAGCGGGCGGTGAAGCTGCAGTCGCGCGCGGCCAAGGTCGGCTTCGACTGGCCCGGTCCGCTGCCGGTGCTGGACAAGGCGGCCGAGGAGCTGCAGGAACTGCGCGAGGAGTTCGAGCGCGGCGATATCGCCGGCAACAAGGCGCGCCTGCAGGAGGAACTGGGTGACCTGCTGTTTGTCTGCGCCAACCTGGCGCGGCATGCGGACATCGATCTGGGTGCCGCGCTGCGTGGGGCCAACCACAAGTTCGAACGTCGCTTCCGTTCGATGGAGGCGCAGGCCGAGGCACAAGGCGATTCGCTGGCTGCACTCGATCTGGATGCACAGGAAGCGCTCTGGCAGCACGCCAAGGCTACGGAAAAGGCGTGAAAACGCTGGGTCTGTTCCTGCTGACCGCGCTGGCCGAGATTGTCGGCTGTTACCTGCCCTGGCTGTGGCTGCGCAAGGGCGGCAGCATCTGGCTGCTGCTGCCGGCGGCGGCCAGCCTGGCGTTGTTCGCCTGGCTGCTGACCCTGCACCCGACCGCCAGCGGCCGCGTTTACGCCGCGTATGGTGGCGTGTACATCGGCACGGCGCTGTTCTGGTTGTGGCTGGTCGACGGCATCCGTCCCAGCCGCTGGGACCTGCTGGGTGCTGCGCTCTGCCTGGCCGGCATGGCCGTGATCATGTTCGGGCCGCGGCAGCCGGTCTAATGGCCGCGTCTCCTTTCCTGTAGAGCCGAGCCATGCTCGGCTGCTCTTGTCCGGCGTGGCCGAGTAGGCTCGACTCCACGCAGCAAAGGCGCATGATGGAGCCGGTCATCGCCCCGGAGCATGAGCATGTCCCGCTTCGCCAGTTTCCGCGAGTTCTACCCGTTCTATCTCAGCGAGCACCGCAACACGATATCGCGACGCCTGCATTTCATCGGCAGCTGCGGCGTGCTGCTGCTGGTCGCCAGCGCCGTGCTGCGTGGGCAGCCGCCGCTGCTGTTGGCAGCACTGGCCTGCGGCTACGGCTTTGCCTGGGTCGGCCACTTCTTCTTCGAGAAGAACCGCCCTGCAACCTTCCGCCATCCGCTGTATTCCTTCATCGGTGACTGGTTGATGTTCGCCGACATCCTGCGGGGCAGGGTGAAATGGTGATGTCACCCGGAGAGCCGGCCTGCACCGGACGACTCAACGCGCGTTGCAGCCCAGCATCGCCAGGTCGATCGAGTCGGCCATGCGCCGGTAGCCCTCGTCGTTCGGGTGCAGATGATCGCGGGTGATGTCCGCCGGCAATGACTCCGGCTGTTCCGGATCACGCAGCGCCGCATCGAAATCCACCACGCCATCGAAGCCGGTGTCCTTGCCACGCGCCCACTGGTTGATCGCGGTGCGGGTGGCGGCCGATGCCGGTTCGTAGCGCTCCGAATCGCCGAAGGGCGTCAGTGTGCCGAGATGGGCGCGGATGCCATGCGCGTGCAGCCGTGCTGCCACCTGGCGGTAGCCCAGCAGCATGTCCGCCGCGCTGCGCCCCGGCAGCGGCTGTGCACCGCCACCGTGGCGGATGTCATTGATGCCTTCGAACAGGATCACCTGGTCGGCGTCGGCCACCGCGATCACGTCGCGATCCAGCCGCGACAGCGCGCTGTGGCTGCGGCCATGGTCCAGCAGCTTGTTGCCGCTGATGCCCTGGTTGAGCACCACGAAGCGGTCCGGGCAGGCCTGCTGCAGACGCTGGCCCAACCGCTCGGGCCATTGGTTGAACGAGCCACGCGAGGCCGTCGCGCCCTCGGTGATGGAATCACCCAGGGCCACGATCACCTGCGGCCGATCCGCGCGCTGCACCAGCACGGCCGAGAACACATTCTGCTGGTAACCCATGCGCACGCTGTCGGCCACCGCATCCGGCTTGCCGTCGGCCACCCGCACCACGGTGCGGCGCACCGCAGGGCGGGTGGGCTGCGGGAAGTACGCGGTCACGCTGATCTCCTGCAGGGCGGCGACCTGCAATGGCAACGCATCACTCAGCAGCGCGGCACCCACTGGTACGTCGATGGACGCGCGTCCATCGACGGTGACCGGCAGCGCTGTCGCCCTGCCATCCTTCAGGCGTACCCGCACCGCTTCCACATGCAGCGGCGTGGTGCCCAGCTCGTTGCTGATGCGCAGCCGCAGCGCATCGCCCTTGCTGCCCAGGCGCATGTCCTGGCGCACGGTCTGCGCGGCGAACTGTACCGGCGCATCGGCGCTGCCATCCTTGCGGTCAGGTGCGGGCGAAGCGGTCCAGGCGGTGACCCAGACCGGTGCGGCCAGCGCCACGGGGGCGGCCACGGCGCTGCCGATGGCCAGGGAAAGCACGGTGATCCAGCGCTGCATGGGCTTCGGTCCGGTCAGGAGAAGTAGGTGCCGCCGTTGACGTCCAGATTGACGCCGGTGACGAACGCTGCCGCGTCCGACGCCAGGTACACCGCCGCATCGGCCGCTTCGTCCGGCTGGCCCTGGCGACGCAGCGGCGTCGCGCCGGCCACCGCCGTGCGCACTTCCGGCTTGGTGAATTCATCATGGAAGCGAGTGGCGATCATGCCGCAGCACAGCGCATTCACGCGGATGCCCTTCGGCCCCAGCTCCTTGGCCATGGCCCGGGTGAAGGTCATCACGCCGGCCTTGGCGGTGGCGTAGATCGCCGCGCCAGGGCCACCGCCATCGCGACCGGCCTGCGAGGCGAAGTTCACGATCGCCGCACCTTCGCCCATGTGCGGTACCACGGCGTGGGTGGTCAGGTAGGTGGAGGTCAGGTTGAGGTCGATGACCTTGTGGAAGAACGCCGGGTCGATGTCGGCCAGCGGACGACGCTCGACCATGCCGCCGGCCACGTTCACCAGTACGTCGATGCGCTGGCCGAATGCCGCCTGGGTTGCTGCGACCAGGCCGGCCACCGCGGCCGGATCGGTGACGTCGGCGCGATGGGCGATGGCCTGGCCACCGGCCGCCTTGATCAGCGCCAGCGTTTCCTGCGCGCTGGCTTCGTCGTTGGCGTAGTTGAGGCAGACGCGTGCACCGGCCGCAGCCAGCTTGATCGAGACGGCACGGCCGATATCACGGCCACCACCGGTGACGATGGCCACCTTGTCCTGGAACGACATGCGGGAAACTCCTTGGTTTGCGGGGGAATACGAGGGAAAGGGGGGCTCAACCGTCGTTGTGGTCGAGCTTGTGGATCGGTCCGGTCCACCACCACAGCGCCACCAGTGACAGCGGCACCAGTGCGGCGACGAGGATGAAGATCGGTGCATAGGAATGGCGGGTCAGCACCGGCACCAGCCAGGTGGTGATCAGGGTGCCGGCCACGGCGGCCAGGCCGCCGAGACCGGCCAGCGTGCCGACCGAGCGGCCGTCGAACAGATCGCCGGGCAGGGTCTGGATGTTGCCGATGGCAATCTGGAAACCGAACAGCACCGCAGCGATTGCCAGCACCGCAAACAGCGGCTGGTTGGCCAGTACCGCACCGAGCAGAGCCGGTGCCATGATCACGCAGCCCAGCGAAATCGAAAGTTTGCGTGCGCGGTCCACGCCATGGCCGGCATTGATCAGCCGCCCCGACAGCCAGCCGCCGCTGAGGCTGCCCAGCATGGCGCCGACGAACGGCACCCAGGCGAACAGGCCGATCTGCTTGATGTCGAAGCCGAAGGTCTCGGCCAGATAGATCGGCAGCCACGATACGAACAGCCACCAGATCGGATCCAGCAGGAAACGGCAGGCCAACATGCCCCAGCTCTGCCGGTGGGCCAGCAGCGATCGCACGCTGACCTTGGGCGCATCCGCGCGCTGCTGGCCGGCCTGGTCTTCCATGATCAGGCGTCGCTCGGCGTCACTCACCCACGGGTGCTTGTCCGGGCCGGCGCGATAGACGAACAGCCACGGCAGCAGCCACAGGAAGCCAAGCGCACCGACCAGCACGAAGGTGCCGCGCCAGCCCAGCCACAGGTACAGGCCGGCGATGGCCGGCGCCGAAACGATGGCGCCGATGGACGCACCTGCGTTGAAGATGCCCTGTGCGAGGGCGCGCTCACGCGCGGGGAACCATTCGGCGTTGGCTTTCACCGCACCGGGCCAGGCGCCGGCTTCGCTGACGCCCAGCATCGCCCGCACTACGCTGAAGGACAGCATGGAGTGGGTGACCGAATGCAGCGCGATCGAGATCGACCACACACTGATCGACAACGCGAACCCCAGTCGCGTCCCGATCATGTCGAACAGGCGCCCGAACAGGAACTGGCCAGCGGCGTAGAACAGCATGAACACCGTTACCAGCAGCGCGTAGTCGTCCTTGGTCGCGCCGACCTCCTTGGCGATCTCCGGCCACATCACCGCCAGCGCATTGCGGTCGATGTAGTTGATCACCGTGGCCACCGCGATCAGGCCGACGATCAGCCAGCGCACGGCCGAGCGTACCGGCACCTTGCGGAGCGTGGCCACGGCCGAGGGGCCGTTCATCGCGCGTCACCCTTGCTGCGGTCCATGCGCGCATGGCTGCCACTCCAGCGGTAGGCATGGCCATCCACCGTCACGCTGTGTTCGCCCTTCGCATCGCTGTCGTCGGCCACGCCCAGTGCGATGCGTGCGCCGCTGGCCAGGCGCAGTTCCAGCACCTCGGCATCCTTGCCGCGCGTGCGGACGATCTGCTTGATGCGGCTGTCGGCGCCGTGCACGTACTCGGCGGTGCCGTTGTACTCGCCATGCGGCTCCAGCACGCTGAAGAAGGTCACGTCCTTCTGTCCTTCCACGCGCTGCAGCAGTGCGGGTTCGCGGCGCAGGTTGAATTCCGGATCGTTGGCACCGCTTTCCACCAGCAACGCCTGCGATGGTGCGCTGCTGCCGAAGCGGTAGGTGTAGAAGCGTCCGTCGAGCAGCCACGCCAGCGTGCGCGGCTCACTGCCGGCCTTGCTGCGTGCGTCCAGCCACAAGTGCTGGTAGCCGTTGTCGCCGCCGAGCACCGGGCGCTGGGTGGGGAAATGCTCGGCCTCGAAACCGGTGGTGACGATATGGCCGTTGAAGTGCAGCGGCAGGTCGTAACGCGCGGCCTTTTCGCCGTGCACCTGCAGCAGGTCCAGCACCACCGGCAGGCCCAGTTCGGGGTGGCGCAGCAATGCCTGGGTGCGGGTGAAAACCACGCCCGGGTAAGCATCGCGCATCGTCGCCGAAGCGATCTGGGTATCTGCGTCGGCCTGGAAGAAGCGCACCTGCGGGGCGAGTTCCTCGCCGCGCTTCCAGTCGCCCTTGAAGTGGCTCTGCTCGTTCACCACCAGGGTGTTGTGGGCCACGGTCTGCTTGGCCCAGCTGCGGTTCTCGGCCAGGTAGATGCCACCACGCTTGGCTTCCACGTTGAGGAAGCGTGCTGCGCCGTAGTCGGTCACCACGGCATTGCCGTTGTCGTAGAACAACCAGTTGAGCTTGTCGAAGTGGCCGTGGCCCATGCCCTGCATGGTGTCCTTCTGCACCAGCGCCTGGCCGCGTTCGCCGCCCATGCGCAGGATCGCCAGACCGCCGCGTTCACCGTCCGGGCCATCGCGCAGCAGCATCGGCCGGTAGTCGAACGGTTTGGCCTTGTTGGCGGCCAATGCCTGCGCCACCTGCAGGCCTTCCGGTGACAGCAGCAGGCGTTTCTGCTGCTGCGCGACCGACAGCAGGCGATCATCGCCGGCCTGCGCATAGGCGATGCCGATGCCCGCCACCAGCTCCTCGGTGTCGATGCCCTTGTCCAGGATCGCATCGTTGATCGGGAAGAACAGGCCGTCGTAGCTGGTCTGCACCAGCACGTCCACCGCCTTCAGCAGCACGCCGTCGCGGCGCGCGAAGATCTTCCGCTGCGGCTCGTTGCGCTCGATCGCGTTGGCGAACAGCAGGAACGGCGCCAGCGCATAGCGCTGGTAGTACGGGCCTTCCTCGTAATAACCATCGGGCGAGAACAGCAGGTCGATCTGCCGCAGGAAACCGAACTGGTCATCCTTGCGG
Source organism: Stenotrophomonas sp. 82F1 (assembly GCF_056861525.1). Lineage (NCBI taxonomy): Bacteria > Pseudomonadati > Pseudomonadota > Gammaproteobacteria > Lysobacterales > Lysobacteraceae > Stenotrophomonas > Stenotrophomonas sp. 82F1. The sequence continues at coordinate 7,723 of NZ_JBSPUD010000033.1, read as the reverse complement.
CTGCCGCGCAGCGATTTCTCCACCAGCTCCGGATCGCGCAGCACGTAGCCGGTCATGCCGGTGGCGGCCACCGCCCAGGTCGCGTGGTTGTGGATCTGGTCGTAGTTCTTCGGCTCGCTGGCCAGGAACTCGGCCATCGGCCGGAACACCTGCGATTCGATGGTCTGCCGATCCTGCGGCGACAGCGCATCGCGGATCGCGTCGTAGCCCTGGATGGCGTTGACCAGCCAGACCGAATCGTTGAGCACCTGCCAGAACACCCGGCCGGGAATCTGCCCGCGTCCTTCCGGGTGCGGGCCGAGGGTCGGGTAGAGCTTGGCGTACTGCAGCAGCATGTCGCGCGAATAGGTGACATAAGCCTTGTCGCCGGTCAGCCGGTACAGGGTGCCGGCGGCCAGCAGTGCCTGGTAGTTACGCTTGTGCTGCTCATGGGTGCGACCGCCACCCTTGTCCTTCGGCACCGGCACGTCGATGCCGGCCTTCATCATCTTCTGCAGCGATTTCTGCGTACGCGCCTGCTCCTTGGCGAACCACGGATAGCGACTGCCCTCGCTGGCCATCTGCTGCCACTGCGCAGCAGTTACCAGTACCGGCGCGGTATCGCCTTGTCGCGCAGCTGCGGCAGGTGCCGCGTGCAGCGGCGCCGTCGGCATCAGGGCGAAGGGAGCGGCCAAGGCAAGGGCGAGCGCCAGGCGGTGGGAACACAGGGACAGCGGCTGCAACCTCATCGATCAACTCCGGTGCTGGTGCGTGACAGGGCAACCTCGCCCACCTTGGGATACCAGTCCACCCCCGTCTGTTCGCGCGGGGTCATCGCCAGCGCCGGATCGGCGCCGATGGTGGGCAGCGGCGTTGCCGGCACCCACAGGCCGCTGGCGGCCTGCTGCAGGGCGATGCTGGCGCTGCTCACCCCGCCGGGGAATACGCTGCTGGCCTGTGGCGACTGCACGTTGTTGCTGAAGGCGATGCCCGCCAGCGAGCTGGCTGCATTCGGCGGGTTCTTGCTGGTGCGGTTGACGATCAGGTTGCCGCTGAAGTGGCTGCTGCTGGCGGCAACCACGATCCCCTTTGCTTCGTCATGGCCCACGCCGAAGCTGATCTTCGCCACGTCGACAAACGTGTTGCGGCTGATGGTCGCGTTGACCACCGGCGCATAGCCGGACAGTGGCGGATTGGCCTGTGCATCCATCACCGCCAGCGCCGACCGGTTGCTGGAGCCGGCCAGCCGTTCGAAGTAGTTGTTGCTGACGGTCTGGTCGGCATTGATGATGCGCACGCCACCGGTGCCGGCCTTGTCGTCGCCGAGGAAGAGGTTGTCGACCACCCGGTTGCCGTTGCCATGGCGCAGGGTCAGCGCGCCGGCCGAACGATAGAACACGTTGCCGCGGAAGGTATTGCCGCCGGACTTGTTGGAGACGATCTCGGTCTCGCCATCGCAGCCCTCGAACCAGTTGTTCTCCACCGTGCTGTTGGAAGCGCTCAGCGAAGTGTCGCTGGTGCCGACGCGGATCGTCTCTCCGCCATTGACGCCCAGCGCTGGCCGCGGGCCGAACCAGTTGTGGTCGATGCGGTGCTGGTTGTCCAGGCCTTGGGTGGCGTCGCGCACCACCACCACCGTCGGACCGGCGTTGGTCTTGCCACGCAGCTGGCTGTGGTCGAGGCGGTTGTTGCTGCCGTACAGCGACACCCAGTAGTCCTGGTCGCTGCCATCGGGGTTGCTGTAGTCGTCGATGACCAGCCCGGTGACGCGGCTGTGGCTGGCCACCGCCTTGCTCGACTCGCGGAAGGCCACCACCGCGTCGCCCGGGGTGTAGCCGTTGCGGAACACCAGGTTGAAGACCTGCAGGTGGCTGCCGGCCAGACGCAGGTCCGACGCCCCGCTGAGGATCACCTTGCCCGGCGTCTGCGCGCGCAGCACGATCGGCGCGGCGGCCGTGCCCTGGCCCTTCAGCAGCAGGCGCGCGTCGGTCCAGGTGCCATCGGCCAGCACGATCTCATCACCAGGCTGCAGCGCGGCAGCGGCGGTGGCGAACGCGCCGACGTCGTGTACGAGCCAGCTGGCAGCTGTTGCCGGCGAACTGGTCAGGCATGTTGCCAGTCCAATTGCCAGGCAATATCCAGGTGCAGGTTTCGAAAGGCGTTGCGAAGTCGATTGAATGCGCATGAAGTCCTTCCAGAGACGGCGAAGCCGCGGTTTCAGAGTGGGTGTGCATACCACTTGTTGGGTGTGTTGTAAGCCACGTTGCGCGCAAAGTCATGCTGCATCAGCACATGAAATGGCGGGCAACCGGTCTGAATCAAAGGTATTACGAAAAATCCAGTCCAGTTGGTTGACATTTCTGTGTCGGCGTGTCGAAGCTGCGTCCCACGCCTACCGTCCGGGCGATCCTTTGGGAGGAGGAAAACCATGCGGCAACCTGCCGGAGCTGTACGTCGTACACCGTTGTCACCCACACCGCTGATCGTGGCACTGCTCGCTGCGCTGGCCGCTTCGCCGGCCGTACAGGCGCAGTCTGCCGCTACCGGTTCGGGGCAGGACGCCACCACCCTGGACCAGGTCCAGGTCACCGGCATCCGCGAGTCGATGCAGAGTTCGATCAACAAGAAACGCGACGACACGGTGATCGCCGATGTGTTGTCGGCCGATGACATCGGCGACCTGCCCGCGCCGTCGCTGGCCGATGCGATCGAAACGCTGACCGGTGCCGCCTCCACCCGCGACAAGACCGGCGCGTCGGAAATCTCGATCCGTGGCCTTGGCGCCTTCCTCAGCAGTACCAACTTCAATGGCCGCGAGATCACCAACGGCAGCGGCGACCGCTCGGTGAACTTCAACATGTTCCCGGCCGAGCTGATCAACACGGTGGCGATCTACAAGACCCAGCGCGCCGACATCATCGAAGGTGGTGTCGCCGGCACCATCGGGCTGGAAACGGTCAAGCCGCTGGAGTACGGCAAGCGCTCGGCGCAGATCGACCTGCGTGGCAGCTGGGCCGAGTATGACAAGAAGTACCGCGACGACGATGGCATCGGCTATCGCGGTACCGCCAGCTACATCGACCAGTTCGAATTCGGCAACGGCCAGAAGCTCGGTATCTCGCTGGGCATCCAGCGGCTGGAGGGCACCGATCCGGAGGAGAGCATTACCAGCGGCTCCACCTGGTATGCCTGCGACGGCAGGCAGAATGTGGCCAATGCCAACTGCAGTGAAGTCAGCGCCCAGGCCATCGCCAACGGTGCCCCGTATTACCTGGTGCCCAGCAGCCGCATCTATCGCATGAAGCAGGAACGCAATGATCGCCAGAGCGAGTTCGCGGCGCTCCAGTGGCGGCCCAACGACGTGGTCGAGGTCAACCTCGATTTCGAGCATACCGAGCGCAACTGGGACGAGAACCGCAGCGACCTGAGCCTGTCCAACGCGCGTCGCGGCATCACCCAGCGTGACGTGGACGAGGACGGCATCGTCCGCCACCTGCATGGCAGCACCTCCATCGATTCGACCTCCAACCGCTATTGGCGTGGCGAGGAGTACACCGGTGGCGGCCTCAACCTGATCCTGCGCCCGAGCCCGGCCTGGGAGCTGTCCACCGATCTTTCCTATTCGCATACCAACCGCCTGGACAGCGAGCGCATGACCCGGCTGCGCGCCAACCAGCGCGACGTCAACAACGCCATCGTGCCGGGCATCAGCAGCGGCGCCACCGGCTATGTCGACTACGACTGGGACTGGCATGGCGAGGTGCCGAGCGTCGCGCTGGCGCCGAACTTCGATCCCAACAACTGGGATGCCTACACCGGCGCAGCGCGGGTCACCTCCAGCGCTACCGAGAACGACCACAAGATCAAGGCTGGCCGCTTCGATGCCAGCTTCATGCCCGAGTCCGGTTTCTTCACCCGCGTCAAGGGTGGCGTGCGCGCCAGCCAAGCCGACTATCGCCTGCGCGACAACACCCTGGTGACCGACTACGACCAGCGCGTTGCGGCAGACAAGGCGAAGATCATTGCCGCCAACCGTGCCTGCCGTGCACCGTTCCCGCAGGATGACTTCATGGATGCGGCCAGCGGCAACACGATCTCCTCGTGGGCGTACTTCGATCCGAGCTGCCTCTACGAGTCCTTCCGCGGCACCAGCGACAGCGGCCTGGACCCGGATTTCCAGGATCCGAACAACGTCGATGTGACCGAGAAAACCCGCGCGCTGTACCTGATGGGCGAGTTCAGCAGCACGCTGTTCGGGCTGCCGGTCACCGGCAATGTCGGCCTGCGCTGGGTCAAGACCGATGTGCGCTCGGAAGGTGTGCGCACCGACCTGGCGATCATCGACAACGGCGACGGCACGATCCGCCTGCAGCCCACGGGTGATTTCACCACCCAGGTGTTCAAGTCGGGCAACGACAAGCTGCTGCCAAGCGTGAATGCCGCCTTCGAGCTGAAGCCGGACCTGCTGCTGCGGGTGGGCGCGTATCGTGCGATGTCACGCCCGGATATCGCCGCACTCGGTGCCGGCCGCACCATCAATGTCAGCAGCGATGCCACCTATACCGGCCTGGCCGACGCGCTGGACGACATCAGTGCCAGCGGCAATCCGGCCGCACAGCCGTTGATGTCCTGGAACGGTGATGTCTCGCTGGAGTGGTATGCGAACCCGGACACGCTGCTGGCCGGTGCGGTGTACTGGAAGCAGTTCAACGGCGGCACCGCCACCGCGCTGGTGCCGGAAACCTACACCATCAACGGACAGACGGTGACCGTGCCGGTGCGCCAGCAGGTGACCACCGATGAGGACAGCACCCTGACCGGTATCGAGCTGAGTGCCACGCACCGGTTCTCGTACCTGCCCAAGCCGTTCGATGGCCTCGGCTTCAAGGTCAGCTACAACTATGCCGACGCCGACTACCAGACCCAGGATTCGCGGTTGGGCGAGCAGTTGGCCGCCGACGGATCGATCATCCCGGCCATCGTGCCGCCGGCCGGCCTGAGCGGATTCTCGCGGCACGTGCTGTCCGGTTCGATCTATTGGGACGTGGGCCGCTTCAACATCCAGGCCATCGGCAAGTTCCGTTCGCACTATTACCAGGACTTCACCGGCAACACGGCGCAGCAGAACCGCTATTACGATGACAACACCAGCGTCGACCTGCGCCTGCGCTACCGGGTGAACAAGCAGCTGTCGCTGTCGCTGGAACTGATGAACCTGACCAACGAGCCACGCGTGGCATACCAGCCGCTTTACGGGAATTTCCGCGAGGTGGTGAGCTACGGGCGGCGTGCGTATTTCGGTGTACGATACAAGTTCTGAACAGGGCGGCGCGGCCAATGGTCGCGCCGTCGCTCCAACCGGACCCGCACCGTGCCCGGTGGCCGGGGACGGGCCCGGAGGGAACCGCCAAGGGTCAGCCGCATGTCCGCCAACCGTCTTTACCAGACCATCGCCGCCAAGCTCCGCAAGCTGATCGAAGATGGCGAATATCCGTCGGGTTCGCGCCTGCCGGGAGAACGTGAACTTGCCGAACGCTTCGGCGTCAGCCGGGTCACCATCCGCGAGGCGGAAATCGCCCTGGAAGCGCAGGGCTGGATCGCGATCCGTATCGGCTCGGGTGTCTATGTGAAGCCGCGCCCGGCACAGGCTGCCGGCGGGCTGCCCGATATCAGCGCCTTCGACCTGACCGCTGCGCGTGCCGTGTTCGAGGCAGAAGCCGCCGCGCTGGCGGCAAGCAATATCGATGAGGCCGGCATCGCCGAGCTGCAGGTGCTGGCCGAAGCACTGTGCCGGCGTGACCTCAGCGATGAAGAGGCCGGCGACTACGATCGCCGCTTCCATCTGACCATCGCCCGCCTGTCGGGCAATCCGGTGGTCGAGTATTTCGTGCAGCAGATCTGGCGCATGCGCAGTGAGCTGCCGCGGGTGACCGAGGTCTATGCCCGGGTGTGCCATGACGATGGTGCCAGCCGCGCCGACGAGCACATGGCGATCTTCGAAGGTCTGCGCGCGCGCGATCCGGTCGCGGCACGCAATGCGATGCGGCATCACTTCCAGCGCCTGTTCGAGGCGATGCTGGAGGCGACCGAAAGCCAGGCGCTGGCCGAGATCCGCCGGCAGACCCAGCAGGACCGCGAGCGCTTCCTGGCCACGACCCGGATCTGACCGGGCCCATGCTGTAGAGCCGGGCCACGCTCGGCTGCTTTGCGCTGGAACCTCCCGCACCCGCACTGCCAGCATCCGCGCGCTATGCTGGGCTCCGGACGTCTCCCATAAGGAAAGCGCGATGTTCCCGACCATGTTCTTCAGTGCGGTACTGGCCTTCGTGGCCGTGGTCATCCTGTTCAAGGCGGTACGGATGGTGCCGCAGGGGTATGAATGGACCGTCGAACGGTTCGGCCGTTACACCCACACGATGTCGCCCGGCCTGCACTTCCTGATCCCGATCGTCTACGGGGTGGGTCGCAAGGTGAACATGATGGAACAGGTGCTGGACGTGCCCGGACAGGAAGTGATCACCAAGGACAACGCTGCGGTGCGCGTCGACGGCGTGGTGTTCTTCCAGGTACTGGACGCGGCCAAGGCGGCCTACGAGGTGTCCGTGCTGGAAGTGGCGATGATCGCCCTGGTGCAGACCAACATCCGTACCGTGATCGGCTCGATGGACCTGGATGAATCACTCAGCCAGCGCGAGGTGATCAACGCCAAGCTGCTCAGCGTGGTCGACCATGCAACCAATCCGTGGGGCGTGAAGGTCAACCGCATCGAAATCCGCGACATCCAGCCGCCGCGCGACCTGCTCGATGCGATGGCACGGCAGATGAAGGCCGAGCGTGAGAAGCGCGCGCAGATCCTGGAGGCGGAAGGTTCGCGCCAGTCCGAGATCCTGCGTGCCGAAGGCGAGAAGCAGGCCACGGTGCTGGAAGCGGAGGGGCGGCGCGAGGCCGCATTCCGCGACGCTGAAGCACGCGAGCGCCTGGCCGAAGCCGAAGCCAAGGCGACCCAGGTGGTGTCGGCGGCGATCGCCGACGGCGACGTCCAGGCCATCAACTACTTCATCGCACAGAAGTATGTGGAAGCGTTCAAGGAACTGGCCACGTCGCCGAACCAGAAGCTGGTGCTGATGCCGATGGAGGCCAGCGGCGTGATCGGGTCGATCGCCGGCGTGGCCGAGCTTGCCAAGCAGGCCCTGTCCAACCAGGAAACCCGGCCGCCGGCGAAGCGGCCGCCGCCGATTGGAGGATGACATGCGCTGGGAAGTCGTTGCCTGGGGTGCGCTGGCATTGTTGCTGTTCGCCGCCGAAGCGCTGGCGCCCGGCGCGTTCATGCTGTGGATCGGTATCGGTGCGGCGGCGGTGTTCGCGCTGGTAGCGGTGTTCGCCGATATTCCGGTGCTGTGGCAGGTGGTCGCCTTCGTGGTGCTGAGCGTGCTGTCGATCCAGTGCTACCGGCACTGGGGCAAGCCGCGTGCGCGGCAGAGCGACGCGCCGCTGCTCAACCGCCGCGCAGAACAACTGGTCGGGCGGGTGGTGCCATTGCAGCAGGCCATCGTCGGCGGGCAGGGCCGGGTCAGCATCGACGATGCGTCGTGGCAGGTGAGTGGGCCGGAACTGCCGGCCGGCACGCTGGTGCGGGTGGTGGCGGTGCAGGGCAGTGCGCTGGTGGTCGAGGCGGTCGCCTAGGTTTCCAGCCAACGGCGCAGCCCCTCGTGGGTGGTCGCTGAAAGCAGATGCTGGGTTGGGT
>NZ_JBSPUD010000032.1:0-39658 GCF_056861525.1 Stenotrophomonas sp. 82F1 | reverse complement strand
AAAAAATAAAAATGCACACCCCGAAGAAACAGCCGGCGGCTTCCGGGGTCAGATCCCTTTTCCGCAGGAAAAGGGATCTGACCCCTCTTTCCCGCCCGATAACAACAATGCCTTTGCCGTCCGTCACCTGGAAATTCGCGAGGGTGAGGCGGGATGGGCGGGCGGGACCGTTGGCGCCATGGATGGCGCCATCGAGCCCCCATGGATGGGTTTACGGCGTGTCCCGCCTGCCCATCCCGCCTCACCCAACACGCAACAACACAGAGCCGACAACCCGCTGTTGCTGTTGCTGTTGCTGTCGAAGCAGTCGCGGCTGCAGGCCGCGCGGAAAACCTACAGATGCCGCAATTCCTGCTTCAGCGTCGCCACGCAGCGCCGACTCACTTCCAGCGGCTGCTTGCCATGCCGCAGCACCGCCTGCACCTGGCCACCGCTGCCACGCCGCAGTTCCACCAGCTCATGGCGCGCCACCAGGCAGTTGCGGTGGATGCGCACGAAGCGGCTTGCGAACTCTTCCTCCAGCGACTTCAACGATTCCTCGATCAGATCCTCGCCACGGGCGTGATGCACCACCACGTACTTTTCTTCGGCCTGCAGATAGTGGATGTCGTCCAGCGGAATCAATCGCAGGCTGCCACGCAGGCGGGCACACAGCATGCTGCGGGCCTGGCCGCCGGTGTGCTGGGGTTGGCCGTCGCGGCCGGCCAGGAAAGTGCGGGCGCGTGCGATCGCCGCCGCCAGCCGCTCGGCGCGCACCGGCTTCATCAGGTAATCAATGGCCGCCGCCTCGAACGCCGACAGCGCGTGCGCATCGTAGGCGGTGCAGAACACCACCGCCGGCCTCGGCTCGAAACTGGCCAGATGGCGGGCCGCTTCCAGCCCGTCCAGGCCGGGCATGGCGATATCCAGCAGGACCAGGTCCGGCTGCAGTTCGGCGCACGCGTGCAGGGCCTGCTCGCCGTTGCCGGCCTCGGCCACCACGTCCACCCCTTCCTGCGCGGCCAGCAGGCTGCGCAGGCGCTCGCGCGCCAGCGGTTCGTCATCGGCGATGACTACCCTCACGATCGTCCCCTCACTGGATCGGCACTGTCACCTGGCAGGCATAGTAGCCCTCGCTCCAGCCAGCCGTCATCCGCGCGGCGCGGCCGAAGCGCCAGGTCAGGCGGTGGCCGATGCTGTGCTGGGCATGGCCCGCCCCCTGCGCCAGGGCCAGCCCGGGCACCTGCGGATCGGGCGCGGGATTGCGTACGCGGATCTGCAGTTCGCTGCCCACACAGGCCAGATGCAGCTCGATGGTGCCGCCTTCGGGCAGGCGCGAGATGCCATGCAGCACCGCGTTTTCCACCAGCGGCTGCAGCACCAGCCGCGGCATCGGCAGATCCCAGGGCAGGGGTTCGTCGCGCTGCCAGTGCACCCGCAAGCGATCGCCCAGACGCAGCGATTCGATCGACAGATAGCGCTCGGCCAGCTCGCACTCATCGCGGAGGGTCGAATCGCCCTCGCCCGCCCCCAGCGCGGCGCGGAACAGATCGGACAGGTCGAGCACGGCACGCTCGGCCACCGCCGGGTCGCGATGCAGCAGGCTGGCGATCAGGTTCATGCTGTTGAACAGGAAATGCGGGCGGATACGCGCCTGCAGGGCGTCGGCCTGCGCGCGGGCATTGGCCTGCACCTGCGCCGCCCAGCGGTCGCTGACATAGAAGTAGCGCAGCGCCAATGCGGTGATCAGTGCCGTGGTGGCCGCGCTGCCCAGGGTGAAGCGCCAGAAGCCGATGCCGCGCGCGAAGTTGTCGCCCAGCACGGCATACAGGGCATGGATGATGCCCGCGCACAGGATGGCGATCAGCGCGGCCAGGCCGACGGCGGCGACGGCACCCAGCAGTTCCGGCAGCTTCGACAGCGCCTGCCGCAGCATGCACAGGCTGGCGGTGACCGCCAGCGCCAGCCACAGTGCGAAGCCGCTGGCCGAGGCCAGTTCACCAACAGTCCAGTGCCGGCTGCCATCGGGCGCCAATGCCAGCACCACCACCACCAGTTCGGCCAGGCCAAGCATCGCTGCCAACCGCGGCAGGCGGCACAGTTCCGGCATCCAAGGGGTGGCAGCGCTCGCGGCCATGGCTCAGGCGACGCCCAGGCGTGCCTGCAGCCAGTCGCCCAACGCGTCGATTTCCTCGGCGCACACCTGGTGGGCCATCGGGTAGCTGTGCCACTGCACGTCCAGCCCAAGCGTGCGCAGCGTCTCGGCGCTGTGCGCGGCCACCGCCTGCGGGATCACCGGATCGCTGCTGCCGTGGGCCATGAACACCGGCACGTCCACTGCGCCATCGACGCGCGACGCGCTTTCGGCATCCGGCAGATAGGTCGACAGTGCGATCAGGCCGGCCAACGGCGCAGTGCGCACCAGCGCGGCACTGAGGATCACCGCGCCGCCCTGCGAGAAGCCGGCCAGGAAGATGTGATCGGCGGCGACGCCGCGTTCGATCTCGCGGGCGATCAGCGCATCCAGCTGCGTCACCGACTCCTGCACGCCGGTCATGTCGGCGCGCGAACGGAAGTCCATGCCGACAATGTCGTACCAGCCGCGCATCGGCACGCCGTTGTTGATCGTGATCGGCCGCACCGGTGCGTGCGGGAACACGAAGCGCAGTGCCGGCCAGTGCGGGCGCACCAGTTCGGGCACGATCGGCGCGAAATCATGGCCGTCGGCACCGAGGCCGTGCAGCCAGATCACCGACCACTGCGGCGAGGCGCCGGTTTCCTGTTCCACCGTTTGCAGCATGTTGCGGCTCCTGTACGTTCGAGCCGCATTATGCCGCTGGCACGGTGCGATCAGTACAGCGGCGGTTGCTCGGCCGCTTCCCGGCGCAGCTGTGCGGCGCGCACCAGCACCGGCGGCGGGATGTTCTCTTCAGGGATGTCGAGCAGGCCGAGACGATGCAGGAAGGCACCCGGCCCGCGCAGCGAGGTCAGTGCCACCACCGGCACCGCCAGCACCATGCCGATCACCACCGGCGCCATCCAGGCCGCCAGCGACGGCGACACCGCCCACGCCAGCACGCCCATGAAGGCGCCAAACACGCCCAGGCCACCGTAGCCGCGCACCAGCGAAATCCACGAGATGCCACCGTCATCGCGCTGCTGGGCATCCCAGCCCGAGTCGCGGCCGGACAGGACTTCGGCCACGCCGCGCGACTGCACGTACATCACCACCGGCGCCATCAGCGCGGCCAGCACGGTTTCCACCAGCATCGACAGGAACGCCCGGATCGCGCCACCGCAGCCACGGCGTTCGACCGGGTCGAGCAGCATCGCCAGGTACCCCAGCACCTTGGGCATCAGCAGCACCGCCATGGTGGCGGCGAACAGGCGCACCACCTGTTCCTCATCCTGCGCGCGCCAGTACACGCTGGGCGACAGATGCAACAATGCATTGAAATCGATGCCATCCTGGAACAGCGGGATGGCGATGCCGATCAGCATCAGCATCGCCCACATCGGGGCGGTGAAGTAATGGCCGATGCCGATCAGCATGTGCACGCGGCTGATCCAGTGCAGGCCACGGCTGCCCACCACCTTGCCGTGCTGCAGGTTGCCCTGGCACCAGCGGCGATCGCGCACCAGCAGGTCGGTCAGCGTCGGCGGGCCTTCCTCGTAGCTGCCGCCCAGGTAGGGCACCATGTGCGCGGCCCAGCCACCACGGCGCATCAGCGCGGCTTCCACGAAATCGTGGCTGAGCACGTGGCCGCCGAACGGCTTGCGCCCCGGCAGCTCCGGCAGGCCGGCGTGGTCGGCGAAGGCCCGGGTGCGGATGATCGCGTTGTGGCCCCAGTAATTGCTTTCGGCACCGTGCCACCAGGCCACGCCACGGGCGATCACCGGGCCGTACACGCGCCCGCCGAACTGCTGCATGCGCGAGAACAGGGTGCGGCCGCCGATGACCGATGGCAGGGTCTGGATCAGGCCGACGTCGGCGTTGTGCTCCATGCCGGCCACCAGGCGCACGATGCTGTCACCGGTCATCAGGCTGTCGGCATCCAGGATCAGCATCTGCGGGTAGGCACCGCCGAAGCGGCGTACCCAGTCGGCGATGTTGCCGGCCTTGCGCGCGCTGTTGTCACCACGGCGACGATAGAACAGCCGCGCCTGGCCATCGGGCACCAGCTCGCGCAGCTCGGCGAACACCTGCTCTTCGGCACGCGCGATGTCCTCGCGGCGGGTATCACTCAGCACGAAGAAATCGAAACGCTGCAGCTGGCCGGTGGCCGCCACCGATTCGTAGATCGCGCGCAGGCCGGCCAGCAACCGGCGCGGGTCTTCGTTGTAGGTGGGCATCAGCAGCGCGGTGCGGCTGTGCACGGTCGGCAGCGGCTTGTCCGGATCGATGCCCAGGCGGTAGCCGCGGTCGAACACGGCCGTCAGGAAGCCGGCCACGGCACTGGCGAAGGACAGCGCGATCCACGCGAACAGGCCGACGAACAGCACCAGCAGGCAGGCCTCCAGCACGCTGATGCCATTGCCGGACAGCACCCGCCACATCATCCGGGTAGCCACGGCGGTCATCGCTCCAGTGCCGCCGAGGATGTACAGGCGACGCAGCCCGATCATGCGCGGCGAGGTGCGATGGCGCCGGACTTTCAGCGCGCCTTCGCGCAGCGTCTGTTCGGGCATCACCAGTGGCGCTTCGGCGGGCAGCAGGGCCCAGCCCGCGTCGGGACCGGCCGTGACCGGTTCCGCGTCGATGGTTTCACTCCCCATGGCCGCCTACTCCCTGCAGGCCGCAGGACCGGCCGTCCCGGCCGGGCTGCATGCACCAAGGTTCCTGGCACGCATTCCCGGCGTCCGCACTTGTCCTGTCTGCCACGGCGTCACGCCGCGCAGTCGATGTCTGTCACTACCGGAACCCACACGATCTCCAACGGGGCGGAATCGAAAAATGCGGCTCAGTCTATGGCCCCGAATGTAAGCCGGGTGCGAAGGTCTACGCCGGGAAATCTCCCCATTCAGCAATCAGCAGGCGAACCGCGGCACGCAGCCCGGGAATGTCGATTCATCCCGGGAAGTACTGGATCGTAACAAACGAGAACGGTTATCATTCCGTTAACCAGGCAGGTCACCGCGCTCCGCGCACCGGACCCACCCAGCTGCGCCGGACCTACCGCGCGCCCGACGACCCAGGGAAGGGGTGGCTGCCTGCTGTCTGCGTGCGCCTGCTGCTTCCACCGGGTCTTTCCTCTCCCTTGGAAGCCGTCATGTCCCCTCTCCGTTCCGCGCGCCTGTCGCGCACCCGACTGGCCAGCGCCCTGGCCACCGCCTGCCTGCTGACCCTGCCTGCCCTCGCCGCCGCTGAAGCCAGCGCCGACGCCTCGACCAAGGACCTGGATACCGTGGTGGTCACCGCTTCGGGCAACCAGCAGTGGATCAAGGATGCCCCGGCCAGCATCAGCGTGATCAGCCGCGAAGACATCGAGCGCCAGCCGGTGCACGACCTGGCCACCCTGCTCAGCCGCATTCCGGGCGTGACCGGTGGGCTCAGCGCCGCCGGTGAGCAGTCCAAGATCAAGCTGCGCGGGATGCCGTCCAACTACACGCTGGTGCTGGTGGACGGCAAGCGCATGGGCAGCTCGGCCTCGACCAACTACCGCCCCGACCTGGGCCGCCAGGACCTGAACTGGATTTCGCCCGACCAGATCGAGCGCATCGAAGTGGTGCGCGGTCCGATGTCCTCGCTGTATGGCTCGGACGCGATGGGCGGGGTGATCAACATCATCACCAAGCGCATCGGCGACAGCTGGAACGGCAGCGCCACCCACAGCTACACCCGGCCGCAGGATGGCGACCGTGGCGACACCCAGCAGATCGGCGCGACCTTCTCCGGCCCGCTGGGCGAGCGCTTCGGCCTGCGCATCGGTGCCAACAGCATGCGCCGCGATTCGGACCGCTCCAACGGCGGCGTGTATGGCAACGCCTACGCCGGCGAGAAGGACCGCAATGTCGACGCGCTGCTGCAGTGGAAGCTGAGCGAGGCACAGGAAGTGTCGCTGGAAGCGGGCCACGGCGTGCAGCAGGCCTTCATCGCCCAGGCGCTGGAAAAGCAGGATGAGGGCGCATGGGGCGCCAGTGAGCTCAAGCGCAGTTCGCTGGCGTTGAACCACGACGGCAAGTGGGATTTCGGTACCTCCAAGCTCAGCGCGTACTGGACCGAGTATAAGAACGATATCGGCGCTACCGGTCGCTCCGAGGCAACCGATACGATCATCGAAGGCAGCCTGAGCACGCCCTTCACCCTGGGCGTGGACCACCAGTTCGCGGTGGGCGGCCAATGGAAGCGCCAGGAGCTGACCAACACCGACACCATCGGCCAGGCACCGATCGACTACGCCGGCAAACCGGTGGTCGGTTCCACCCTGGAAGTGGATACCTGGGCGCTGTTCGTCGAAGACGAGCTGAAGCTGCACCGCACCCTGGCCCTGACCCTGGGCGCGCGCCTGGACCACCATGAGCAGTTCGGCAGCCATGTCAGTCCGCGCGCCTACCTGGTCTGGCACCCGAGCGAGCAGTGGACGATCCGTGGCGGCGTCTCCAAGGGCTTCCGCGCGCCGAGCCTGACCGAGAATTCGCCCAGCGCGGCGACCCAGTCCGGCGGCCGCGGCTGCACCTCGCTGTACCCGCTGGGCTACGTGCGTGGCGGCTGCTACATGGCCGGCAACCCCGACCTGGACCCGGAAACCAGCACCAACCGCGAGATCGGCGTCAGCTTCGACAACGATCTGGTCGACGCCGGCCTGACCTACTTCCATACCGATTTCAGGAACAAGATCGAATACGAAGCGCTGGGCTTCTTCAACGGTTACTGGTGGACGCGCATGAGCAACGTGCAGCGCGCGCGCACCAGCGGCATGGAAGGCAACCTCAACTTCCGCTTCGGCGATCACTGGCGCTGGCGCACCTCGGCGACCTGGATGAAGGAAGCCAAGAACCTGACCACCGGCCGCAACCTGATCGACACCCCGGAGTTCTCAGGCTATTCGTCGCTGGACTGGACGCCGAACACGGTGTTCTCCAGCAGCCTGTCGGCGCAGTACACCGGCAAGCAGACCGGCGTGGTCAATACCTTCCTGAAGGCCTACACGCTGTATGACCTGACCGCTGCCTGGAACGTCAACGAGGTGCTGACCCTGCGCGGCGGCGTCAGCAACCTGGCCGACAAGAAGCTGTACGCCGACGGCGCCACCGACTACTTCGTGGCGGGCCGCAGCTACTTCCTCAGCATGACCGCGCGCTTCTGATGCGCACTGTGATCGCGCTGGCAACAGGCCAGCGCGATCGCGGCTGGTTTCCCAGGCTCAGTCGTTTTCCAGCACCGCCGGCGCCCCATCGCGGCTGGCCGCGATGCGTGCACGGTCCATCGCCACCGCCAGTTGCTGGCGGGCGAGCAGTTGTTGTGCCTGCACCACTTCGGGTGTCGGCAGGAGCACCGGTCCGGGTGCGTTTTCCGGTGTAGCGGGTGTGGTCATGCAACCTCCATGGACATACCGCTGCTACCCATGAAGTGCCGGGGCGGCGGCGGAACTGCGCACCCTATCCTAAAAACAAGGCGGATGGGTGACGGTGCGGCACCGGGACGCAAGCCCTTCGCCGTAGGAACGTCACAATTTTGACGCTCCAAGCTGGTTTGCTGAATGTGACTCACTTATCATGAAAACGTTTTCCTAACAGGGAAGTCCCTACTCACATGAATACCATCGACCTCAGCCGCTTCAGCCCGAAGTGGCAGTTCCGCTTCAACTTCTTCCAGCAGCACGGCGCCCCCAAGGAGCCCGGCTTCAAGCAGGCGTGGAAGGCGCTGTCCTTCGGCGACCGCCTGAAGATCAACCTCAACTTCTTCGCCTTCTTCTTCGGCGCGATCTATCTGTTCATCCTGGGCATGTGGCGCAAGGCGCTGGTGGTGATCGGCATCAACATCGTGCTGATCGCGGTCAGCCTGGTGCTGCCGGACATCGTGGCCCGTGCACTGTTCATTGCGATGAACTTCCTGGTGGCGTCGAGCACCAACTACAGCTACTACCTGGAACAGGTGAAGGGCAACACCAGCTGGAACCCCTTCGAAGGCATGTTCTAAGCCGCAGCGCTCGACAGCGCAGCAGCACATCGACGCCCGGCCTCGGCCGGGCGTCGTCGTTCACGGCCCCGGTCAGGCAGCGCGCAACGTGGCCGTCGGGCGGTTGTCGGCCTGCAGGCGGAAGCGTGACACCGCCACCGCCAGCTGCTCGGCCTGTTCTTCCATCGCCCGCGCCGCCGCCGTGGCTTCTTCCACCAGCGCAGCATTCTGCTGGGTGGTCTCGTCCATCTGCACCACGGTCTGGTTGACCTGTTCGATACCCGCCGACTGTTCGCGCGAGGCGGCCGAGATCTCGGCCATGATCTCGTTGACGCGGCCGACCTGGCCGACGATCTCCTGCATCGTGCGGCCAGCGCCATGCACCAGCTGCGCACCGGCGCCGACATGGCCGACCGAGGCGTCGATCAGCTCCTTGATCTCCTTGGCTGCGCCTGCCGAGCGCTGTGCCAGCGCGCGCACCTCACTGGCGACCACCGCAAAGCCACGACCCTGTTCGCCCGCGCGCGCCGCTTCCACCGCTGCGTTCAAGGCCAGGATGTTGGTCTGGAAGGCGATGCCATCGATCACCGAGATGATCTCGGCGATGCGCTGCGAAGAAGTCTCGATCTGCTCCATGGTCTGCACCACCTGGCTGACCACCTGCCCGCCTTCGCTGGCAACGCCTGCGGCCGAGGCCGCCAGCTTGTTGGCCTGCAGGGCGTGATCAGCGTTCTGGCGCACGGTGGAGGTGAGCTCCTCCATGGACGCGGCGGTTTCTTCCAGGTTGGCCGCCTGCTGTTCGGTGCGGCGTGACAGGTCGCTGTTGCCCGACGCGATCTCGCCTGCGGCCAGGCGGATGCTGGAAGCGGACTGCTGGATCTGGCCGACGATCTGGGTCAACTGCTGCACGGTGCTGTTGGCATCATCGCGCATCACCGCGAACACCCCGTGGAAGTCACCCTCCATCCGCGTACTGAGGTCACCGGCGGCGATGGCGCGCAGCAGCGTCGACAGTGCGGCCAGGTTGTGGTCACTGACCTGCATCATGGTGTTCAGGGTTTCCACCATGCGGCGGAAATCATGCTCGAAGCGCTGCACATCGCCGCGCACCGCGAAATCGCCCGCTGCGGCGGCGGCGGCCAACTGCTGGATCTGCTCGTTGATCGCCGCCAGGTTGCTCTTGGTGGTTGCCATGGCAGCGGTGAATACCGCCTTTTCGCCCGGCAGTGCCTCCATGTCCACGCTCAGGTCGCCCACCGCGTAGCGCTGCATCACCTCCACCAGGCGCTGGGTGACCGCGTTGCTGTCGGCCACCAGCTGGTTGCTGTCGGCCACCATGCGGCCGTACTCGCCCGGGAACACCGAGGCATCCATGCGGTAGCTGATTTCACCGGCATCATGGCGACGCGCCATCTCCGCCTGTGCGGCCATCACCGCCTGCAGCTGGCCACGCATGCCCTGCATCGCGTCCAGCAGGCGGCCCACTTCGTCGTTGCCCAGCGCCGGCATGGCGGTATCCAGCTTGCCCGCGGCCACGTCACCGGCGATGCGCACCGCCTGCGCCAGCGGGCGCACGGCCAGCCGCTGCAGCAGCAGGTAGACACCACCGCTGAGCACCAGCGCGGCCACCACACCCACCAGCAGGATGATCCACAGCAGCTCACGGGCCTGCGCGATGATCACCGCGTGCGGCACCACCACGCCCAGCGCGAAACGCTGCGGCGCGTCACCCACCTGCAGCGGCACGTACAGGCGGACGTTGCCGGCAGCGTCGGGCTCGAACGCTTCGTACGTCTTGTCGGCGGCGATCTGCGCCAGCATGCCGAGGGTGGCGGCATCGGTGCGCGGCTTGCCGATCTCGGCAGCATCGGCCGAGGCCAGCACCACGCCCTTCGGCGACAGCAGCTCGACACGGCCGGCACCCATCGGCGTCAGCGTGGCCAGGTGCTTCTGCAGCGCGTCCAGCGAGAAGTCGACGGTGAAGACACCGAGGAAGGTACCGTTCTCGACGATCGGCGTGCTGAGCGTGCTCATCAGCACCTGCTTGCCGCCGATGTCGTAGGCATACGGTTCACTGACCAGCGGCAGCTTGTCGCGGCTGGGCACCATGTACCAGTTGCCCGAGCCGCTGGGCGTCTCGGTGTAGTCGGTCATCGTCGACTGCTGCGGCTTGCCGTCCTGCCAGGCCCAGTAGCTCATGTAGCGGCCGGTGGCGTCGTGCGCCTCGCTGTTGACGAACTCGGCGTCCTTGCCGTCGAAGGCATTGGCCTCCCACATGGTGCTCTTGCCCAGCCATTCCGGGTGCGCGTGCAGCTGCTCGCCGATCACATTGGCCAGGCTGGCACGATCGGGCGCATCACCGCGCGCACGCTGGGCCAGCACGGTTTCCACCATCGCATCGTTGCTGGCGAAGGCCGTGCCCAGGTCGGCAGCCACCTGGCGCGCCTCGGCACGGGCTTCGCTGGCCATGGTCTGCCGCGAGGACGACACCAGCGCCGAACTGGCCTGGTGATAGATCAGGAACGCGGTCGCGCCGAAGCACAGCAACGCGATCACCGCGGTGCCCAGCATCAGCTTGTGGGCGATGCTGCCGGGGCGACGGGCAGCGACGGAACGGGAAGGAGGCATGGAAGGATCCGCAGGCAGTTCAGGTCGACCGGTGCCACCAGGGCACCGCGCAGATGCGCGATCCATCGCGCGGGCCGCCTGCCCCGCCGGATCGGACTCCGGCGCGGGAAGGCGCGCACCGGGTTAGCGGCAATGGCCGGGCGAGGTTGAGGCCCACCGCGCGGACAAACCTGAACCTGCTCAGCTGCGGCCGTCGACGCAGGCCTGTGCTGCTCGCCTGTTCTGTCCGGCGACTCTATTCGGCGACGCGGTCGCGGATCCACTCCGCACGGGGCAGGACCTCGATGCTGCCCGCGGCGTACTGCTGCAGGACGTCCTCTGGACCGAACCGCGGCTGCCAGCCCAGTGCTGCACGCATCCGGCTGCTGTCGTAGACCCGGTCAATGCTGAGCGGCAGCGGCCAGCCACGGCGCTCGAACTCGGCCAGCAGCTGCGGTGCGCGGCGCGCCAGCACCTGGCGCGGATCGGCGGCCAGCTGCAGGCAGTCCTCGCGCCGGAAAGGCGTCGGCGCACAGGCGAGGTAACGCTGGAAGGGCGCGCCTTCATCGTGAAGCAGCGCGGCATGGGCGCTGGCCACGTCGCGCGCGTCGATACCGCGGTGCAGGCGGAACATCGCCATGCGGTCAGGCGGCTCGGGGAAGCAGCGTGCCATCCGCAGCACGCGCACGGTGAACGTTGCACTTGCCGCCGCTTCGGCAGCGGCCTCGGCCTGCAGTTTGGTGCGGTGGTAGATCGTGCGTGGCAGCGGCTCGGTGTCCTCGTCGATCCAACGGCAGCCGCCGGATACCACGGCATGGCCATACAACGCCGTGGTGCTGGTCAGCACGAAGCGCTGCACGCCGGCCTCGCGCGCCAGCAGCAGCAGGTTCGCGGTCGCCTCCACGTTGATCTGCTGGAACACCGTGTCAGGCACCAGGCCCACGTGCGGCGCGTGCAGCGCCGCGGTATGGATCACGGCGTCGACCCCCTGCACGGCGCGTTCCAGCGCCCGGCGATCGGTGACATCGGCAATCACGCGCGTGGTGGCGAAGGGACTGCGGTCCAGCCCCACCACCTCATTGGCACCCGCCAGCGCACCGAAGATCGCGCGCCCTATCCGCCCGGAACTTCCGGTCAACAGAATCTTCATTGAATCCATTCACTCGACAGCGCCCGGGACCTACCGGGATGCCTCGATTCTAGGCAAGCCCGATGGCATCGGCGATAGGAACCGATGACATTCTGCATGCCATCGCCGTCGGGTCGGCGGCGCTTGGCCCGGCAGCAGGCACTCACGCCTCCGAGCGCGCCGACACCAGCCGCAGGAAGGCGTCGTTCTGGTAGCGGCTCATGCGCAGCTGCTGGCCGTTCTCCAGGGTGAGTACGTGATGGCCATTGAACCAGGGGTGGATCGTCCTGACCCGCGCGATGTTGACGATGGCCGAGCGATGCACCCGGGCGAAATGCCTGGGATCCAGCCGTTCAGCCAGGCTGTTCATGGTTTCGCGAAGCTCGTGCACGCGATCGGCCAGATGCAGTTGCACCGTATTGCGATTGGCGCGGATCCAGAGGATGTCCTGCACCGCCAGCAGCAGCATCGCCTCGCCATCACGTACGGCAATACGCTGCAGATGATCCTCGCGCCTGCGCAGTACATCCAGCGCCTGCAGCAGGCGCGTGTTGTCGGCGGCATTGGCGGCCTGGGCCAGCCGGCACTTCGCGCGCAGCAAGGTGGCCGCGAAACGCTCGCGACTGAAGGGCTTGACGAGGTAATCCAGTGCATTGGCCTCGAATGCGCGTACCGCATACTGCTCGTAGGCGGTGACGAATACCGTGGCCGGCATCCGCGCGGCGCCGATGGTGGCCAGCACGTCCAGACCGGTGATGCCAGGCATCTGCACATCCAGGAACACCAGGTCCGGCGACTGCGCGCGGATGGCTGCCACGGCAGACACTCCGTCACCGCACTCGGCTACATGGTCGATGTCCGCATCACCGTGCAGCAGGCGCGTCACCGCGCGCCGGGCGATCGGCTCGTCGTCCACCACCAGCACGCTCAGGCTCATGCGGCACTACCGTGCACGACAAACTCGGGAGCGTCATCGGCATCGTCCAGCATCCGCAGTGGCAACCGCACCCTGCAGGCCACACCCTGCGGCCAGAGCAGGTCCAGGCGCACCTCGGCCGCATCGCCGTACAGCTCGCGCAGGCGCAGCCGCGTATTGGACAGGCCGATGCCATGACCACCGGGCGCCCCGGGCTGCTGCAGCGTGCTGTTCTGGTTGCGCACCTCGATGCACAGCATGTCACCGTCGCGGCGGCCCTCGATCTCGATGGTGTCCTCGCCGAGGTTGCGGCCGATGCCATGGCGCAGCGCGTTTTCCACCAGCGGCTGCAGGATCAGGCTTGGAACCGCGCCATCCAGCAGTTCCGGTGCAACATAGATGCGGCTGTGCAGGCGATCCTTGAAGCGCGTGCGCTGGATGCCGAGGTACAGCTCGATCAACTCCAGTTCCTGGCGCAGGCTGATTTCCTGGCCGTCGTAGTCTTCCAGAAAAGCGCGGAGCAGCTCGCTCAGACGCAGCAGCATGTCTTCGGCACTGGCCTTGTCTTCATCCAGCAGGGTGATGATGGCGTGCAGCGTATTGAACAGGAAATGCGGCTGCAGCTGCGACTTCAACGCCAGCAACCGCGACTGCGCCAGCTCGGTCGCCAGCCTGCTTGCCTCTATCTCGCGGCGCACCTTTTCCTGCTGGAAATGCAGCGCCTGCTGGATCGCGAAAAGTGCCCAGTAGGTCAGCAGGCCCAGCGCGAAATGCTGGGCAATGAAATACCACAGCTGCTCGCCAAAACTGCTGGGCTCGAACCAGGTGGACACCAGGGCACCCACCACCATCGCCAGCCCGGTCACCCCCGCGCTAGCCAGCAGCTGCACCCCCAGACCGGCCAGCCTTCGCTCCGGCCGCAGCGGATAGCGTTCGCCCAGGGTGAACACCAGCGGCGCCAGCGCCGCCCAGGTGAACCACTGGATCATCGACCAGCGCAGGTAGACCTCAAATGGAAACGACTGGCCCTGCAGGCTGTGGCTCAACACCTTCTGCAGGGTGAAAGCGAACGCAACCGCCAGCCACAGCAGCAGGTAACGCAGCACGTCGATCTGGGTATGGCCAAGGCGGATCTTCATCGCATGCGTCCCGGTGCCCGGAGCGGGCCAGCGCCATCTTAGGCACAGCGTGGCCGGCAATGAAGCGCGGCGAGGGCCGATTGCGATTGGTCCCGCTGTCGCGACGATTCGTCCCGGATCGATTGCGGGCGCGTAGCCTCCACCGCCAGATGGCGATGTCCCCAATGGAGATCCCGCATGTACAAGTCCCGCACCCTGCTCGCTACCAGCCTGTTCTGCATTGCCGCCAGCGCGCCTGCGGCGCCGCTGCACTACCTGACCCTGATCAACCGTGCCCATGCACCTGCCACGTCGGTGGAAGTCGCGGTGAGCGAAACCGACGCATTCCATGCCTTGGCATTGGCCGGGCCCATCGCAGGAGGTGGAGGCCAGGCGACCGTGGCACTACGCGGGACCGGCTGCCGCGTCGATCTGCGCATCACTTTCAACGATGGGCGCCGCATCCTGTACAGCAGCACCGATGTCTGCCGCGGTGACCGCCTGCTGATCTCGGCGCTTCCCGCGCGGTAACCGGTTGTCAAACGCATGCGCAGGGCATGTGAGTCCGATGCCGCCAACGTCCACCTGCCGTTAGCCCGCGATGTGGAGCATGAAGCCGTCGCTGACGGCGGCATCCCATTTCGCACCCGGAGACCGGCAATGGCCAACTCACGCACTGGCAGCAGCAACCGTGGTTTTGCCTCGATGGACGAGGACAAGCAGCGCGCGATCGCGTCGAAAGGTGGACGCGCCGCCCACGCATCCGGCAATGCACACCAGTTCAGCCCGGATGAGGCCCGCGTGGCCGGCCGCAAGGGTGGTGAAGCCATCAGCCAGGATCGCCAGCACATGGCCGCGATCGGGCGTGAAGGTGGCCATGCCCGGCATGCCGCCACCCGCCACCCGCCAGCAACAGCAACAGCAACAGCAGGACATGCCCGGCAACCCTGACGGCAGCCAACAGGGTTGAGCGATCACTGCCCGCGTCGAGGGGCGGATCAGCCGCAGTCTTCAAGTCAGCGGTGGGCGAGGATGTTCAACAGGCGCCCGAACGGGTCGCGCACGTAGAAGCGACGCACGCCCCATGGCTCTTCGGCCGGGCCATATTCAAGCGCGATGTTCGCGTGTCGCAGGCGTTCAAGCACGCCCTCCAGGTCGTCCACTTCGATCGAAAGATCCGGCACCGGCGTACCCGATCCACCTTCGCTGGCAATGCTGAGCTGTGCCAGCGCAGTGCCCTGCCCGCCGTAGGTGACGATCCAGCCGTGGTCCATGACGATGTCCATGCCGAGGATGTCGCCGTAGAACGCAGCCGCCTGCGCAGGATCGGCACTGGCGATGTTGGCGACGACGCGTTTTACAGCCATGTGGCGGCTCCAGGCGATCACGACCGCGGACCACGTGCCTGCGGCCGGGTGGAAAGGGGGCCCTTGGATGGGCCCCCCAATGCGAACGGTATGCAGGCCTCAGACGGCGCCGCACCTGTCCATGACACAGCGATCGTATTCGAACTGGCACTCCATGGCATCACCGCCGCCGGAAACGCAGGCCTGGTACGCCTTCCAGCACGGGAAGTCGCACGGCTGCACCGGACCGGCCACTGCCACCGAACCGGTACATGCAAGTGCAAACACTGCAGCAGCGATCACTTTCCTGATGACTCGCATCGATATCACTCCCTGATAGGCCTGGTGACTCCAGGCCGCATCACCCTACCCGCGTGTGCGGGAGAGGAAGTGAAAGCACCAGTTCAGCTTGCCAGCAGCTGTAGATGGCGCAGCTGCGCGCGCAGCTCCGCGATGTCGTGCCACGGCAGTATCGGCGAGTTCCCGCGCTCATCGGGAGGGTTGCCGGGAAGACCATCCGACCAGCCACCCGCGCCCACCAGCGGCAGCAACGGCCGCTTGTGCAGCCAGGCCAGACATACCTCGGAAATCGTACCTGCGCGCCCGCCGATGACGATGCAGGCATCGCCGGCCAAGGCCATGATCAGGTTGCGGGCATCGCCCATGCCGCAGGGCACCACCACCGTTGCCGGCCAGTCCGCTGCGGGCATGCTGCCTTCCGGAATCACACTCAGCACCGTGCCGCCAGCTGCGACTGCATGCTCGGCTGCCACCCGCGTGGCCGGGCTGCCGCAGCCGCTGACCAGGGTGATCCCACTTTCGGCGAGGAATCTCCCCGCCTGTGCAGCAAGGTCGAATGCCGGTGAGCCGGGGTCGGCACTACCAAGGATCGCGATCTGGGGCTTGCGGAAGGATGGTGTCATGGCGCGACCTGGCAATGGGAAGAGAAGCAGGGAGGCAGAGTCGATCAACACAGCGCGCTCGATTGCCCGAGGCGGGACAGTATCACGCTCATCCATCCCTCTCTGATGCTGGCTGCTCACTCCACGACCGCCGCAGCATCGCCAAGCCAACCAGGCTCAGCGCCGGCAGCAGCAGTCCATAGGCCACCAGCGGCCAGACCGTGTCGCCCGGCAGCAGCAGCGTCGCGAGCGTGCCAAGCGTGGCCACGATCAGGCTCTGCACGGCGTAGTACAGCGCCACCGCCGTGCCGGAAGCATCGGAAAAATCGCGCAAGGCACCGTTGGCCGCAACCGCAACGACCATCACGATGCCGATGGCGACCAGCCACATCGGCAGCACGACACTGGCAGATGACGGCGGCAGCATCGCCGCCATCGCCATGACCAGCACGCCGCCGATCATCATCATCAACCCACGCAGGAAGCTGCCACCCATGCCCCATCGCCCGATGAACCACGCGGCAAAGCGCGAGGTAACGATCATCACCAGCGCAACGGTCGCGAAGGCCAGGCTGAAGCCCATCGGCGAATAGCCTGCGCGCCCCATCAGCACACGCGGGGCGATCGAGAAGAACACGAAGAACGTGCCCATCGCTGCACTGAATCCAAGTGCGTGGACCCAGAACCCGGCATTGCCGAGGATGCGTGCGAAGGCTGGCGATGCGTGGCCGTGCTGTGGTGGCCGCGTTTCCTGCCAGCCCCGGCATGCACGCGCACCCGCCAGCAACCCCAACACACCCAGCGCGATGAAGATGGCCCGCCAGCCCAGCGCGTAGGCGATCAACGCGCCTAGAATAGGGCCGAGTGCCGGCACGAATGCCAGCATCGAGGCGAACAGACCATAGAGCGTGGCACCCTCGGCCGTATCGGCATACACGTCGCGCACCGTGGAGAAGGTAGCCACCAGTGCGGCCGACGCCCCAACCGCTTGCACGCCGCGCCACGCAAGGAACGCCCCACCACCACTACACGCGGCGAGCGCGAACGACGCCAGCGTGAACAGCAACGCGCCCATCAGCAGCACAGGCCGTCGCCCGATCCGGTCCGACAGCGGGCCGAAGATCAGCTGACCCAGCCCGAGTACGAGCATGTACAGACTCAGCGTCAACTGGATGATGGCAGGCGATGTGCCGAGTGCATCCGGCATGGCCGATACAACAGGCAGGTAGATATCCATGGCCAGCGAGGCCAGGAGGTCGAAGGGAGCCATCAACGCGATGGCGGCCGGCAGGGAATGGGCCCAGCGAAGGGCCTTTCGATCAGACATGGGGAAACATCCGCTCAGGAGGAAATCCGGCGGTGATCAACCCATTGCGTGGAATCCGCAGGAAAAGACCACCGCAACAACGTGCGTACCGTTGTTGCGGCTCAGCGGACTGTCTGCGGACCGTTCCCGTTGTTCATCTGATGATCCGGTGGAAGATCGAATGCGGCCAGTGTAGCAAGGCAATTACGGGGTAACCGGCAACGGCGTCCGGCACGGCGTCAGGGCAAGGGCAGCATGTCGATGCGCCGGGAGGGCGTGCACCGCACCTGCTCGATGAGCCGACGCACCACCGGCGACATTTCCTGTTCACGGTACAGCGCAGCGATGGTCGAGGCGATGACCGGCCCCGCGATCGGCAGATAGACCACGCCCGGCAGCAGCAGCGTCCGCTGCAGCACCGACGGTACGATCGCCACTGCCCCATCGCCCACCGCAACCTGCGCGAGTACGGCGGCAAGATGACCGGGACGGGAGCGGATGTCCGGCACGAATCCGCCACGGCGGGCGACTTCCAGCGTGCCTGCGGGCTGCTCCGGCATGATGAACGCCTCCTTCGCCAGCAGCGTCGGCTGCACCGGCAACGCTGCGCGGGCCAGCGCGTGCGATGCCGGCAACGCTACGCAGAACTGGTCTTCGATCAGGATGTGCGAACCGAGCGCATCGGGAATTTCCATAGGAAGCCTGCAGAACACCACATCGATGCGACCGTCCAGCAGCAGGTCCGGCAGGTCGGCCATCGGCCATTCGCTGACCTGCAGAACCACATCGGGCGAGGCGCTGCGGAACCGCTGCAACTGCTCCTGCAGCGCGCCCGCATGGACCGCCGAACCCACGTAACCGATCTCGATCCTGCCGATCTCGCCACGACCGGCGCGGCGGCCCACGGCCTCTGCCTGCTCGAACTGGCGCAGCACGTTGCGCGCTTCGGCCAGGAAGATCGCGCCGGCCGAGGTCAGCGTGACCTCGCGTCGGCTGCGATCGAACAAGGGCGTACCCAGGCGACGCTCGATCTCCTGGATCTGCACGCTGAGCGTCGGCGTAGCGATGCCCAGGCGCAGCGCGGCGCGTCCGAAATGCAGCTCCTCGGCCAGTGCGACGTAGTACTGCAGATGTCGACGTTCCATGCGCGCCCGGTCGTTAGCTTGGGCCTAACGTACTTCAAGAACACGGGCAATGAAACAAACGATCGAAGCTGCTTGAATGGGAATTCTTCTTCCACCCGAGTACCTGGTGCCCCTCTCCCCTCCCCGCCGCAGGCCGCCCAACTGGATCCTGATCATCGCCTCGCTCGGCTGCACGATGACGGTGCTGGAAACCAACGCCGTGGCCGTTGCGCTGCCGACCATCGCGCGGGACCTGCAGGCTGACTTCGCCGACATCGAATGGGTGATCAGCTGCTACATCCTGTCCTTCACCTCGCTGCTGCTGCCCGCCGGTGCCATTGCCGATCGCCATGGTCGCCGGCGCGTGCTGCTGATCGGCATCGCGCTGTTCGCCACCTCATCACTGACCTGTGCGTTGGCCCCCACGGCCAGCACCCTGTATCTGGCCCGCGCGTTCCAGGGCGTGGGTGCAGCCTTCCTGCTGGCGCCGTCACTGTCGGTGATCGGCCACGAATTCCACGAGGGCAAAGAACGCGACGACGCCTGGGCCTTCTGGGGCACGGCAATGGGCATGATGATGGTGCTCTCGCCACTGATCGGCGGGCTGTTGTCCTCGCTGTGGGGATGGCGATCGGTGTTCATCGCGATCCTGCCCTTCCTCGCCTTCCTGGCCTACGGCGCGATCCGCTGGGTTCCCGACTCCGCCGACACGGTGGTACGACCGCTCGATCCGCCCGGCATCATCACCTTCAGCATGGCGATCTTCGGCATCGTGTTCTTCCTCGTGGAAGGGCTCGCGCAGGGATGGACATCGGGGGTGGCACTGGCCGGCCTGGGCCTGGGCATCGCGATGGGTGCGCTGTTTGCCTGTATCGAACTCAAGCGTCGGCATCCGATGGTCGACCTGCGGCTGCTTGCAAGCCCGCGTTTCGTCGGTGCACTCATCGCCATGATCGGCTACGCCGTCAGCGCGCAGGTGATGGCCTCGATGCTGCCGCAGTACCTGCAGAACGGCGTCGGCCTGAGTGCCTTGGCCACGGGTGCAGGCATGCTGCCGTTCGCCGCGGCAATGCTGCTGTTCCCAAGCGTTGGCAGGCGCCTGGGCCGACGGTTCTCGAGCGAGATGGTGCTGGCCACCGGCCTGTCGGTCACTGCCGCTGGCAACGCGCTGGCCGGTATCGGCGCGTGGCACCACATGCCGACGGTGGCGCTGCTGGCGATGGTCATCATCGGCGCAGGCGGTGGCATCCTCAACGGCGAAACCTCCAAGGCCATCATCGGCTCGGCACCTCGTGACCGCGCAGGCATGGCCTCGGGCATCAGCGCCACGACGCGCTTCGTCGGCATCCTGCTCGGCTTCACGGTGCTCTCCAGCGCCTTGACCGTCGGCATCCGCGCCGGACTGTCAGCACGCGTTCCCGCCGACGACGTCATGCGCCTGGCTGACAGCATTGCCACGGGTGCACTGACCAAGGGAGCCTCGATCGATCTCGCACGGGCGATATACAGCCAGGGGTTTGCCACATCCCTGTGGACCGCCGCCGTTGCAGCGACGCTGGCCAGCCTGTCCGTTGCCCTGCTAAGGAAGCGTGACTGACGGCAGGTGGTAGCAGGCGAAGAAACGGCCAGGGCAGCACGAAGCTGCCCTGGCCGTGGCGATGTGGGGGCGATCGCCAGATGCGATCAGGCAGCCTTCATCGCGTGCTTGCGATCACGCATCACCGCATGGCATTCCTGCACGTCCGGCAGCCACTGGGTCACTTCCTGGCGCACCGCCGGCGGCAGGTCGTTGTCCTTCAGCACGTCCTTGAACGCGCCCAGCAGGCGATCCTCGGACTCTTCAAGTTCGGCCACGTAGCCGTAGTTGGTATCGCCGAAGGCAGCGCGCACCTTGCCGTAGAACTGCTGCATGGAACCGACCATGGTGCCGTGCTCGGCCGGCTTGCCACCGGTGGCGGCCACCGAGCTGCTCAGCGAGGACACGATGCGGCCCTTTACCCCGGCGATGCGGACGAACAATGCCGACAGCTCGGCATCCTTCACCTTGGTTGCGGCTTCCTCGTAGAAGGACTTGCCATCACGTGCGATCTCGATCAGGTCGTTGAGGCGATGCTCGATAGTGGACTGGGTGCTCATGTGTAGTCTCCTCGTTGGGGAAAGGACAACAGTGGTATCCGTTGCCTGCCACACCAGACTGGCCGAACGCGCGTGGTTCGCGGGTGAGCACTGATTGATGCGGCGCTCATGCTGCCCAACGGCACCCCACTGGATCACGCGGGCGACGCGGCGTCTTCACTGCATCTGA
Source organism: Stenotrophomonas sp. 82F1 (assembly GCF_056861525.1). Taxonomy (NCBI): domain Bacteria; kingdom Pseudomonadati; phylum Pseudomonadota; class Gammaproteobacteria; order Lysobacterales; family Lysobacteraceae; genus Stenotrophomonas; species Stenotrophomonas sp. 82F1. The sequence goes on along the minus strand of NZ_JBSPUD010000032.1, from coordinate 18,807 downwards.
ATCAGTCGTCAGCCGTCCTTGCCCATCATCCAACGAATGGCCTGTGGGAACGAGGTCTTCCAGTCGTCCGGATAGAAGTGACCACCCTGATGGGTACGCGACCGGAGCTCGTTACCATCGTTGAAAAGGGCGCGGAAGTCCGCACTCATCTTCTGGTTGGCCGGCCCTTCCTGTTCGCCGTTGATGACGAACACCCGCTTGCCGTGTGCGCTGCTCTGCGTAGGCACCGGCTGGCGCCAACCGCCCGGCGACACCAGCAATGCACCGGCGTAGTCATCGGGGTGCTGCGCCAGCAGCGCACCGGCATGCTGCGAGCCCTGTGAGAAACCCATCAGATAGACCTGCCTGCGGTCGATGCACTGGCGTGTGGCCAGCTGCTCCAACCCCTTCTGCACCACCTTGTGCGTGCCCTCATACGGGCCGGTCCAGCTGAAGCTGTCGAACGACTCACGCATCTCCGTGCCGTTGATGCCCAGCAGCACCACACCGGCATCGGCCAGCGGCTGCTTGCTGCTGTCCAGGTGTCCGTTGATGCCGTAGCCGTGCAGCCACACCAGCACCGGCGCACAGGCCGGCATCGCAACACCATTGGAAGGTTGCAGCACCGAGATGGCACCCACCTTGCCCGCCGATACCTGCGCGTAGCGCGCCTGCGTGTTGGCCAGCACCTGCTTGAAGAACGGCGTTGCGCGCAGGTGCTCGAAGTCATCGTTGTCGGCCAGCGCGGGCGCGAACCACATGCCACGCTCATCGGCTTCACGCAGATAGCGCTCGGCCAGCGCATCGTCACCGCGGCGAGCGAACAATGCCGCTGCGTGGTACGGCGCCTGCGCCAACCTGGGGTCTTCGCGGGTTGCGGCCAGATAGAGCGCCAGCGACTGCAGCAGCGTGGCGTCGTCTTCCTCGGCCTTCTCCATCAGTTCCTGCGCATCATCGGCGTTGATCAAGGCATTCAGCACAGGGCTGATTGATCTGAACGCGATGGTCGACGCGCTGTCCTGTTCGTTGGCAAGTGCGGTTGGTGCACACGCAGCGAGCGCCATGAAAACAGCGAGAGCAGACAGCTTTGGCATGGACATCTTCCGTGATTGCGGCGACGCGCGGGGCGCGCAGTCTAGCAACCTCGGGGCCGATCAGATCACCGTGCACTCAACCGTAGGCAGGATGGCTGCCGGTGAGCACACCCATCGAAAACGCGTAGCCCGCCTCTTCCAGCAACAGCCGCATGCGCAGTTCCGCGCGGCGCGGAACGCAGAGCCCGCTGGGTGCGTACAGCGCATAGACGAAACCGGCACCCTCTACATGCTCGCGCCGGACCGAGCAGTTGTTGGTCTCGGCGGCATCGGACCACACGGCCCGCAGCTTCTCCGGACCGATGGACTGGCCGTTGCGCAGGCGGAACGTCAGCCAGCGCACGCCCAGCGGCGGATGGTAGGTCAGCTTAGCCATTGCGCACCTTCAATACGGCGGCGGAGATGGTCCAAGACGCCCGGCGGCAGATCGGGATGCTCGTTGCGCGTGGACGCCGGCAGATCGATGCGGACAGCGCCGTTGACCAGCGTGGGGGGATCGGTGTGCAGGTCAATCCACCATCCATCGGGAAGGCGAAGCCCGCGTCCGTCCCTATCATAGATGTTGATCTGAAAAGACATGACGCTCGCTCCCATTGGAATTCGAGCATACGCCTGCGCAATGTCACTCCAGACTGCGACCCGTCGACGCGCTCTCCTCAACGCGCTTGACGCAGACGAAGACGAACGCCTCGTCCTGCTGCACCTTCAGGAAGGAATCCAGCCATCGTGCAGCAGCGCCGCGATTGCCGATCACGCCACCGAGTTCCTCGGTAAGGCAGCGCGCGCACTCCATCCCACCCGGACTGGGCGCCTGGCAGGCGCGGCAGCGCGCCATCGTCGTCGTTCTTGCCGGACGGCACTGGTACATGATCTTCGTCATCAGGCTTACCGCACGGGCATGTGATGGCATCAGCGCGCTTCCCGAACGTTGCACAGAGGAACGCCGCGCAACGCGCGGCCTCTTCTTCGCTTACTGCTCAGCGACGGGCGTCGCGGCCCGTTTCGCTCTTCTGTTCCTGCCCGGACTTCTGCTGGACACCTGGCTTTGCATCCTGCTGGACCTGCTGTTCCTGCTGGCGCTGCTTGCCGTCCTGCTTCTGGTCGCCGCCCAGTTCGTTGCCATCGGTCTGCCCCTGCTGGGCAGCCTGCCTGGTATCGGTCGAGGCGTTGTTGCGGTCGGTCTGGCCTTGCGTGTTGTTGTTCATGTCTTGCTCCACCGCAGCGATCTGCTGCAACGCCACTGTGTGCGTCGGCCGGTTACGCAGCTGCATCGGATCGCGCCAATAATGAACAGCCGCCATGAACAGCCGTTGATGCACACGGGGTACTGACACGCCGGGGTGTACGTTGGCGTTCCAACAGGAGAAGTCTCATGGAACGCATCACCAACAAGGACTTCGTTGACGTCGAGCGCGAGCTGCAGCACTGGCAGGCCGCGTTCCAGACCGGCGATCTGCCCGCCATCAACTTCCGCCACGAGGTCGCACCGGTCATCCGCCTGGCGTGCGACATCTACGTCCGCAACCCACACGGCACGCGCACGGCGTGGCTCACCGACCTGCAGTCACGGCTTGCGCTGCGCACCAGCCTGCGTGGCCACCCGGGCTCGGCGGAAATGGCGATGGGCTGCTGGGCCCGCCTGTCCGGGCCGGCATTGGTTCCGCAGGCAGGCTGAAGCACCCTGCGCGCAACTCACTCCTCGCCTGCGTGCAGGTTGCCTTCCTGCATCAGCTGATCGTTCAAGCGGTTCACCAGCGCAATCACAGCATCGGCCAGGGCACGCGCATCGGCGATGGAGCCATGGAAGGCGATGCGGGTGCCCTCCACCTTCACTTCCGCCAATGAGAGCTGCGACGCCAGCGTCGCGCATTGCCTCAGGAAACGATCAGTCCACTGTTCATCGGGCGCCTGATCCAGAAGCGCTGTGATCGCTTCATCGGCAGCTGCATCGACCTGCTGGTGAAGCCGCGGCACGTCGAACCCAACGATCCGCGGCAGTCTGGACGTGCTCACGTACTTCCCCAAGGGTGTGCAGAAGGGCAGTATCGCGTCACCACGCATCCCACGCGAACCGCGCCACGTGAACCGTTCATCCTGGCGGCCATGGCCTGAGTGCCCGGAGATCACCCGTGTCGATTCCAGGGTTCCTCGCACGTCGATGGAGAGAAGGCCGGCCAACCAGCTCGGCTATCGCCGATGGACATCCCGATGACCCCGATCCTGACCGCATTCAAGCACTCCCCGGACCGTGGCCAGGGCCTGGCCCGCGACATGCGCGTGCGCTGGGCGCTGGAAGAACTGGGCGTGGCGTACGACGTCCATCTGCTCTCCTTCGGGGAGATGAAGCAGCCGGCGCACCTGGCACGGCATCCCTTCGGGCAGATTCCCACCTACGAAGATGGCGAACTTGTGCTGTTTGAATCAGGCGCGATCGTCCTGCACCTGGCCGAACAGCACCCCGGGTTGCTGCCCGCCGATGCGAGCGCGCGCATGCGTGCGATCACCTGGATGTTCGCCGCACTGAACACCGTCGAGCCGCCGATCGTCGAACGCTCCATGGCGTGGGTGCTGGAACGCGAGCAGCCCTGGTATGCGCAGCGGCTGGTGATGCTGGACGAGCGCGTGCGCAGGCGCCTGGGTGAGCTGTCCGCGCGACTGGGCGATGCACCGTGGCTGGACGGAGACTTCAGTGCCGGCGATCTGTTGATGGTGTCGGTACTGCTGCGGCTGCAGAGCAGCGGCATCGTCGATGAGTATCCCGTGTTGGCCGCCTACATCGCCCGCGCGACGCAGCGGCCCGCCTACCAGCGCGCGTTCGCCGCGCAGCTGGCGGTGTTCCAGAACCCGTAGCGCCACGCCGCTCCAGTAGCGCCACGCCATGCGTGGAGAACGCCATCTGCCCACTGCAACCATTCCCCGGCGAATGGTGAACACCCCGTAAAACCGACGTCGCGCGTGCTGACACGAGCGCTGCACCATCACCTACGCTCGGGTTCCGCCCCCCGCCCGGAACCGGATCATGCCTTTGATTGCCATCGCACTTGCCTCAGCACTGTCCGCCCTGCCTGACATCGGCTGGGAGCGCGAGCGGGCCGAAGATGCCCACCAGCTCATGCTGTGCCAGATCCACCGTGACCAGCTGGCCGATCGCGGAGAGAAGTCGCAGACCTACCAGCAGGCCAAGGCCGTCTGTGATCTCCTCGCCCGCGAGTACAAGCAGAACTGGGATTTCGACGCCCACGATGCGCTGGCTGCGGAAGCGGTGGATTTCTTCGACCTCCTGCAGCCCGGTGAGGCCACTGCCGTGCCACCGGGCAAGGCCGATCACATTCTCGAGTGATCGCCGCTCTGTTGAACGTTCAGAGGATGACAGCGGCAAACAGGCCGACTACCCCTATCGTCGTCAGCAGGAACGAGAGCACTACCGAGCCGAGCGCACGCAGCGCCGACCCTCCATTCAAGGCCACGAAGGCCCGCATGCGGGCCCACAGGTACCACGCCACCGCCAGCGCACCGATGGCTGGCGCGGTGAACGGGCCGGCCTGCGACGGCGAAGCAGCTGCCGCCTGCGCCAGCGCGAGTGCCACCACGAAGGGGCATGCGATGAACGCCTGGATGGAAAATGGCTCGCGCAGCGTCTCGCGGTTCACGGGCAGCCGCTGGCGCCGAAGCGTGCCCAGTGCCGCGCCAAGTGCGTACACGCAGAACACCGCAGAGCGGGTGAGCAGCAACCCCTGCTCGCTGCTGAAAAGCAGCTGCCCCACCGGCGTACTGAGCCTGGGCGAAGACATGCGCAGCGCCATCTCAAGCGCATGGGCGATGGCCACCGACAGGATCAGCATCAGCACCGGGCTGATCGCATCGGAAAACCTGTGTTCCAGATCCTTGCCTAGCTCGCGGCGGGTGTAGAGCGCGACCTCACCGGGGTGAATCAGTACCCGCCAGAACATCCGCGGATAGAACACCAGCCAGCCGACCAGCTCGTAGAGGAATTCTTCCAGCGATCGCAGCAGTCGTATGAGGTCCATGACCGCCGTGGATAGCGTGCGGGGCGTGAAGCCGGGATCACGGGGGGCTGAGGAGCTTTCCAGCCAGGACGGAGCAGGTGCGGGGTCGAGGGGGAGCCAGGGACTCGCTGCACTCAAGAGGCTATGGGGCGCCAGTCGAATGCTCCCATTTACGCCAACCGTGGTGGGCCCACCAGGATTGGCTAAGTCACAATAAGCCATTGATATTAATATATTTTTCCGCAATCACAAACAAGACATGACTCACAATTTGACTCACTTCGGGGAGCGCTATGTTCAGGATTCGCACCCCATCCAAGGCCCCTTTTTTGAATCCAGATGAGTGCAATTTGCCAGCAAACCTCGAGGAACCAAGTCGCCCCGATGAAGCCGGGGAAGCGTCCATTTGCGCAACATCGCCCATCACCCACCTGCTCACCCGCCTTCTCAATACTCCACCTACCGCGACTTCCATATCTTTAGTACTAATTGGTTGCTAGGCAGCACCTAGAGGAACAGTGCGGAGCCAGAACCAAGCAGGTGACGTATCAAGAACTGCCTAGCCACTGTAGAGCAGAAGATCCATGAAACAACCGCGCCTCCCTTGTCGACCACGGATGCACTCAACTGCCGGGGCTCAGATTTCAGCACACAGGGGCAGAAGCAGCATCCAATGCACTCTCGCCGGAGATCGAAGAGGAGACGAGGCTCCCATTCGGTAGCTTCGCCCGAACACGCTCGCCGAGCACCACCTCGGCCCGAGCGCTAGAAGCACAATTGCGGCGAACTCGAACAAATGATGAGCTTTTTGCTCGCGCGAGTCATGGCAACGTAAAGATTTTGCGCATTCATCTTCTCCGGCTCGAGCACTACGGCTACATCGGCTTCCAGCCCCTTCAGGAGCAATGTACTGCCGACCGACCTGGGCCTAATTATCCGCGGCATGTGTCGGAACCGCTCACGCTCTCGTAGCGCGGCCTCACGAAAAGTAGTTTTCACGTTCACCTTTCGCAAGGCTCTCGAGCACAACTGAACGATATCCGGACGGAACGCGAAGATACCTCGCGCTCGGCCGAAGGAATCCAGCATGTCTGCGGCGGCCTGGTAGGACGGGGCTCGCAGGTACACCAAGCAAATTTCTTCGATCTCGGTAGCACTCTTCTTGGCTCTGCCCTTGCGAAGAGAGCGAGTTCTGGCAAGCAACTGCTTCGGCGTCAGCCCAGCAAGCAGATTGCCGAAGAAGCCCACCGCATCTTCCATCGACGTTGGGCTTGCCGGGTCAAACGCACTCGCAAACCTAATGAAGTCGACCATCTCATTGGCTTCGACCATCGTAGAGCGAGTCCTACGTGCAATCTCCCATTGACCCTCCTTGCTCCGGGAGTCCGCAATGATCAATGCAGTTCCGTCGAACCTAGCCTTGGCGGCGGCCAAGCGCGCTTGGCCCTTCTCGGCCTCCGTGCCCAATAGTCGAACCCAAACCACGCCCTTTGGCGTCGCGGACAGGTCAACACATCCGCCGGCTTGACCCAAGGCTGGACGGACTGTGTTCAACAGCCAATCCCCAAGCTCAGGCGATCCCGCGTTCTTCCATCTCCATGGCTTCCGCTTCCAAGGTATCGGCGGGAAGGTCGTCACAACTTCCTTCCGCCAATCAACCACTGGCTCGGCGAAGTCAAATATGACCTGGAGAGGATCACCTAGAACAATGGTCGGTAGCGAATTGGCCAACACCTTCACCATCTCATGCTGGGCAGTGCCGCAATCCTGATACTCATCCACGAGCACTCTGGAGTATGTAGCGCGAAGAATTGTATCTGCGTGTCCTGCCTGGAGTATGCGGAGAGCACCTTGCCGAATGGCGGGATAGTTCGCGCTGTTGCCGTGCATGTGCCGCACGTCCTGTGCCAGACCCGAATGCTGGGGAAAACTCTGAACCAAGCGAATCGCCCAACTGTCCAGGGTTGCCACACGCGCCTTGCCACTTTGCACACCCAGCATTTTCAAACGCTGTTCGAGCGCCGCCCTCCCCGCATTCGTATGCGTTAGGACCAGCGCGGGTCGCTCATCTGTGCACTGCAGCAATGCGGCCGTGATGAGTTGGGTCTTGCCGCAACCAGCGGGTGCGTTGACACTCCCACGCGCGCAAGCAGAAAAGTCCATTTCGACCTCAAATCTCCGAATTCCTGAATAGTTCCGAGATTGGCTTTCGAAGTTCTGGCTTGGCTTCCGCGAGACCGGGGCCAAGCACCTTCTCTCCCACTTTCTCCATTCTCGCGATGGTCTTGAACCAGCCCTTGCGACCCGGGCCAAATTTGGAGTCTTTGGTTGTCAACTTTGCTGCTTTACCGAGGATTCTACGTTCCCCATCCTCGTACGCAGCATCTCCATTCATAAGATCCTGCGCAGAACTTAGATCAAATTTCCCTTGCGAAACAGCCTCTAGAGCGCCTCCAACGAGCTGCTCTGAGTTGAGATCAATGGCGAGCTCAATGAGCTTGTCAACACTGTTGTCAGACAACCACATGAAAAGCGCTTCCTCGAGGGCTAGAGCACCACCCCATGTGCAAATCTGAACTCCCGCCGCTTCGGCCGCCGTCCTCGCGGCTTCCGGGATTGGGACATCAGCGTCTAGGAACGCCTTGGTCCGATAGCCCCACTCTGCGAAGACACGAGCCCGCTCCAAGATGTGCTCAGGACTACGCCCACCTGCATCTACAAAGGCGGTCGCGCTCGCATATGCCGACTTACGCCCACGCTTGACTCGATACCTGTCTAGTCCGCGAAGCAATCCAACTTCACTAGCCCCCTCGCAGACAATGACCGTCCGCGCAAGGAATGCCTCTGGGTACAGACGAGCAACCCCCTGAACGGCGTCCTCACTACTAATCCACCGTATCGCATGTCGTCCGGTGCTCGCTTTGCGGACAATCGCGAGCTGATCTCCCCCTAACTCGCGGACGGCTACTGCGGAGTGAGTAGTCATGAAGATTTGAAGCGGTGCCTCCATGTCCTTAGAACCAAGCGAGTGCAGGAGGCTGATAACACGATGCGGCTCAAGACCGTGTTCAACTTCATCAACCAACAGACAGCTTGATTCGGAGGCGGCCTCTCGATGAAGTGCGGCCAGCAGCAAGCGCATCGATCCTGTCCCCAGACTTCGCAGGGGCACCCCCTCCTCGGAATGCAACGCAATAGCTCCATCCGAGAAGGCTAGCGCTCTGGCATCAAGCAGCGCCTTGGCGTTGTCTCCGACATTCACGCCCACCTCTTGAGCCTTGGTGGTGACCAACTTCAGCAGGTCGCCAACTCCAGCACCAGCCCTGTCGCCGAACGACAAGCGTGCCGCTCTCGCGGCGCCAACCAACTCGCCTGATACCCCAAGCACCTCTTCTGACAGTCGGGCCAGGACCGAATTTCTGGTCCAAGAGAGGTTGGCGCTCGAATGATTGCCGATCCGGCTCGGCGCCAGCGCCGCCCGATCTTTCCACGACACTTGTCGCTGGTAGGGATTGGGCTCGGCTCTCTCCGAATAGAGTGATCGCACCGGCTCCAAGTCGGCCCCAACCATTAGCTGGAAGGTTAGAACCACCTCCCGGCCCTTACTTGGCTCGTCCTCAACCCTCCCCTTTTCCACGTGAAAGCCGCGCAAGACGTCTCCATACGCGTCGAGATCCATCAGATGGTCAGGAAGCGCTCCGATCGTCACCCTGATTGCAATGGGCTTGGATACGTCAAGATTGAAGAAGTCAGCGTCCGAGAACTCGACGTTCCGCCGAACTGACATGCATGCTTCAATTGCATCAAGGATGGTTGTTTTCCCGCTATCACCTGGACCGATCAGGCAGTTTATTCCTGGGTTTGGCACCCACCTCAGGCGATGAATGCCACGAAAGTTCCGTATCTCGACATGCCGGATCTTTGCCATCTCTGCCCTCGCATTCACCTCAAGATTGAAGCATGAGCTACCACGCTGCCTTCAGAATGGCACCATGGCGCTGCCGACCCATCGAAAACTAGGTGCTCACATTGATCGGAACGGTGAGGGGAAGCGTCTGAATGACCCAGTTGGCCGCCGCAAGCGCGCGAGCACCTTCGTTATAGATGTCCCCATCTTCATTGAGCGAGCGAAGGGTGACGATGATTACCGCACGCATGGGCTGTAGTGCCGGCGGTTCGTTGGCACGACGCATCATGCTGGCTTGAAGCGCCCAGTCTGACCCACTCATTCCTGAGAAGACCTTTCTGTGGATCTTGACTGGCGACCATTTGCCGCCATGCTCCACTTGAGCACTCTCCAGCCCGTCGCTGCCCTGCTCCCACTTCATCGGGGCTCGACCCAGGAACTGCATGACTCCGTCGCTGTCCGGCTCCAACGTACCGAACCCAACCTCAAGGTTCGCCCTGACGTACTCAGCGCCTGCAGACCCATCGAGTGGCGGTGAATAGACAGCGGTTAGGATTACTTCGCCGCGCAGCTTCCCGCCAACTAACATGGATGCGGGAATGGGGTACTGAGTCTTGCGCCACTTCGTGCCGGTCACAAGATCGACCTCGAACACCAGCGTGAAGCTGTTTGGGCTGTCATAGAGGACGGCCATCGGATCACTGGGCAATCCTGCACCAAAGTAACGGCGGTGTTCCGGGGAGCGTACCGGCGAGGACAGTTCCGCACTGTGAATCAGGAGCGCCTTAACCAAGGTGGGGGATGGAACAAGGCCATGCTGACGGCCTCCATGGCCCAGGGCACGCCAAGTTTGAGCAGCCATTGCCGAAACGATGGGGGCTGCAAAGCTCGTCCCTACGTTTCGCAGTACTCCATTGTTTGGCGCCAGAACCTTGATGCCCAACGCGCTGGCCGTCCAAGGTTGCTCCAGCCCTCCACCGACATGGACCAAATCCGGCTTGGGTGTGAATACTGGACCGGGACCACGACGGCTATAGTTGGCCGGCTCCCCGATAGCAACAAACGATGTAGGGCTTTCCAGATGCGCTACTGCACCAACGGTGAGGGCTCGGACCGAATCTGCCGGGCTTGAGATGCGGTCAGCCAGGCCTCCGGGGCAAGGCCAACCACGATGTGGCACGTCCAAGTAGTTGCCCGCAGCAACAACGAATAGCACGTTGTGCTTGTCACTCAGGACATCGAGCTCTTGGGCAAACTCACTGAATCCGGTGTCGCCAACCCCCACATTCCCACCCAGCGACAGGTTCCAGACGCGGATATCGGGCCGATTGATCAATGCTTGCCGCAGGCGCTGAATCAGATCGCCAACGTTAGCTGTCGTGGACTCCAGCCCGCAGACGTCATGCACTCGGCAACCAGTAGCCGGGATATGTCCGTGGTGTTCGTTAAGGCCGCGGGCATCGGCTATCAGCGATGCGACCATCGTGCCGTGCTCATAGTTGGTATCTACGTCAGTGATGAACGTTTCGGTAGAACTCACCCAGGGAGTCAGAAGCGTGGCAGCTGGATGCACGCCAGTATCGAAGACCGCCACGATAGGGGCATCAGCCGGTGGCTGCCGCTCAAACGTGCTTCCGGAAGGAGGCACAACTACTGATTCACCCGGGGCGACCGATGCTTGGGGCTCCGGTTGTACAGAGCGAACTCCGGGGAACCCGATTAGAGCGTCGAGAGTCCCATCAGATAGCGTCGCACCGGCATCGACAATGTAGACCGGCGGCCCCTTGATTTGAGGCAGAACAATGCCGGTGGCACCCCCAGCCGCAAGTACAGCTTCAAGTGCCCCTACTGCCGCGGACTGAACGTCAGCGTCCCGATACTTGAATAGCTTGATCCAAATGCGGCCGGTCGCGCGAAGACACGATCTGATCAATGCCGGAGACGCCTCTCTCAGAGCACCAGGCAGCTTGGCCTGAGCGGTCCATGCAGCAACCTCGCTAATCGCGCTCAGATTGGCGCGAATCGCCTTGGTGTCGCGGGTGGATATGGCTTCTCTGAGAAGCACAATCTCGCGCGGAGTCGCTTCTACCAGCATCTCGTGAATTTCCGCATGACCGATCACGCTCATTTCGGCAGCTGCGGCAAGAGCCAGCGGTCGATGGCTCTTGGCGATCGCCTCCGGTCGAAGGCGAACTGCTAGAACCGTGGGAATCCCGGGATACTTGCTGGCGTTGGCGGCAACAAGCTGGCCTGCAGCAAGGACGGTCTGGTTCAGGCGCGCTCGATAAGCGCCATCGACTTCACAGAACTCCCTAGAGCCTCCACCAGTAACTTCCATGCCAAAAACGTCACCTGGCGAGAAGGCTACGTGGAAGAACGGATTGTCAGCTCGGGGCTTGGGCAGCCTCGTCGTCTTCGTCTCGCGTGGCATCTTCCTTGAGCTCCCTGATCATGTTGTTGATTTTGCGAGTAGTTACGCCATAGAGCCGCGCCAGCTCGCGCACTGAGAAGCGACGTGCATCCCACTTGCGAAGCCAACGCACCTCATCATCTATAGATGTCAGGCTCTTACCTTGCATCAACGCCATAGCCAATGCCAATCGGCGATGGGTTTCTCCTTCATCTACCACAGACTGGCGAGCAAGCACTGCATGCCGCTTTGCATCCAAGCTTACTTGTTCAATTAATGAACCCGAGGCACCGGCAGATCGCTCTGCCAAGGCAGAGTAATCGAGTGCTGCAGCGCCGAAGCTAGCCAGATATCGCCGCCAAAGCTCTTCACGCAGCGAGGAGTCAGGCATAGGCATCGGGAGTTGAAATGCAAAGCGCCTCCAGACAGCCGGATCAAGCAAACGATCATGATTGGTGGCTGCCACCACCACTGTGCTTGGCTCCAACGCATCAATGTTCTGCAACAGTGATACCACCACTCGCTGCAACTCGCCCACGTCTCGCTCATTTCCGCGCGCAGATGCAAGGGCATCCACTTCGTCAAGGAAGAGCACTGCCGGCCCACTCTGCGCGTACTCAAATACACGACGCAGATTCTTGCTGGTCTGTCCGAGCAAACTGCTGATCAGCGTGTCGCAGCGCACAGTGAGCAGGGGCAACCCCAGCGTTGCAGCCACCCAATGTGCAGTTTGAGTCTTCCCAGTTCCAGGCGGGCCATAGATCAACAAACGGGGCGGTACTGCAGCTCCCGCCTGCGCGAGGGCATCGTAGTGGCGCGCAGCATCCAGCAGGTCCTCGACTCGACGTTCAACCCCGGTCGGCAGTGCCAGAAAGACACCTCCGAGGGACGGCCTGCTGTAGTCAATCGTATGGAGGCGGCTCTCGCCATCCACGGGCAACTGTCCTGCACCATTGGGCGATGCCGCATCTTGCGCACTTGCCAAGGCTCTAGGCGCGCGGATCAGCCGCTGTCGGACCAGGGTGGCCTGCTCCCGCTCACCAGCGGACTCCAACTTCTCCGCCAGGAGCCCAGCATAGCTAGATGCCATTGTGGCGTTAGCTTTCAGTGCGCCGTCAAGAATTTTTAGTACTTCAGATAGATATTCCACTTGCGCGCCAACCAGACCCGGATTGACCAAATATACGCCATATGCGTCGCAAAACAGTAGATTTGCGGAACGAAATTGGCAATTTACGCTCCACCCTCATGGATTTCCGTCCCAGATCTCAAGTTTCGGAGTCAGGGAAGCAGACTGCGCCCCCCCCCCCTGCTCAGACCCTCGATACCTGCTCAGACCCTCGATATCAGTAGGCGCCAATTGGCCAGAATCCATTGCTGGATGAGGCGACCGGCCCAAGGCGGGGGCCGCCAGGTTCAGAGGACCGATGCTGCAGCACTGGCGTCTGGTTCGGAGACCGTCGCTACACGCCCCCCTCTATCTCCTTGAAAGTGACCGCACCGCGACTTGCGGTCTGCCTCCATGTATCACCCATAGCGACAATGCTCACAGACTTCCTTGTCGTCTGCAGTCGGAATCTGAGGTCATTTCGTCCAACGACTGTATCTGCCCAGGCGGGCTGATCGTAATCACCAAATGGGTATAGCAGACCGGGCGAGCCAGATTGGAAGTTTGACGGCCAGAGCGCTAGGCATCTAGCGCGCAATAGCCGTAGGACGCTGGAGGCAGGCCGCGGTCATTTCCGACAAGGCCAGCAGAGCCACATTGCGCCGGCCTATGCCAGGAGCCAATATGGCGGGAACTACGAGAGGAAGGAGCAAGGACATGCTTAAGATTCCGAAGAAGGTTCTGGACCGGTGGCCGGCGACGGTGAAGTCGCTAGTTGCCGTAGCTGTATCCCACAAGACCAGAGACGTCTCCGAAGCGGATACGGTAACACTCGTCAAAGACATGCTTGCCGAGGTCTTCGGCTATGACAAATACAACGAACTGACCAGCGAACAGCAGATCCGGGGAACCTTCTGCGACCTCGCCGTGAAGATCGACGGCAAGATCCGAGTCCTGATCGAGGTTAAAGCCGCTGCGCTGTCGCTCAATGAGACTCACCTACGGCAAGCCATCAACTACGGCGCCCATGAGGGGATCGAGTGGATCGTGCTGACCAACGCGTTGGAATGGCGCCTTTACAGAATCAAATTCGGCCAACCGATCGAGTACGAGCTGGTCTCATCGTTCTGCATAGCAGATGTTAATCTGAAGAACGAAGAAGACCAGCGCAAGCTCTTCCTGCTCTGCAGAGAAGGAATCACTTCGGACGCAATGGGCCTGTATCACCAGCACATCTCGGTCCTCAACAAGTTCACGGTAGCGCAGGTTGTCCTTGGAGAGCCTGTTGTTTCCGTCATCCGCAGAGAGCTCCGTCGTCTTTTCCCAGAACTGAAGATCGAATCAGAGACAGTTGTTGAGCTTCTCAACAATGAGATCCTGAAGCGTGAGGTCCTGGATGGAGAGAAGGTTAAGGACGCCCAACAGCGCATACGGCGAGCGACATCCAAGAACGCCAAGTCGCAGGCAAAGAAGGCTGTCTTACCCGACACCGCACAAGAGCCTGCGATGACCTAGTACTCGGGGGCTCACGCCCCCAAAGCTTCGTGCCGAAGTGCGGTCGGGCCCGCGAGGCCCCCGCACCCAGGAAGCCGGCAATGGCAGCGACTCAAGCCGAGCCGCCTGATCGGCCAAGATCCAAGGGCCCAAGGATCTGCCGCAGCCACTCTCCCCCAGTGCCGGTCAAATCGTCCCCAGGTCCTCCACGACTGCCTGGCCCTGTTGGAGAAATCCAATCAGCAGATGCCCCCCCCAACCCTGAAGCGTTGGTGCAGGTATGGAAAGCCACGCTCCCCGGCGTAGCCAGTGCTCATCGAGGAAGCGATGGAGCCGTCTTCGCTGCCGCAATGCAGCAAGCACTGACGCTTTTGACCGAGCAGATCGAAGCATCCAAAACTTGAAAAATAATATCCAGGGCCGCCTAGATCAGATACACGCTTTAGCTGGTAGCTCTTTGGCAACAATCAGGCAGCTGAGAGCCCCCACCCTCCCTCTGAGTCATACCCAAGCCCAGTCGGGCACACCCAAACGACTGGCGGCTTCTTTCAACGCAGGATCGCATGCCCCAAAGACGGCCTGATTGCGCCAGCCCTCTTTAGCTGCCTGTTTCACGGCAGCACCGGAGTCTTCACCACGCATCGCTCGTTCAAGCACATGCACCAGTCGGCTTTTCAGATTTGGAAGATCATTTGCGAAAGTTTGCGAGGCATCTGGCAGAAGTGAAACAACACCTGGACGCCCATCCTTAGCCTGTGCATGCAAGTCATCAAAGAACTGCCTAAGGAACAGCATTTCTTCTCTCTCGTGCTTGGCTACATTCATGAAACTTCTCCTTATCACCAAGTAATCACAGGGTCGTTCACATGCATTGAGCCCGACATGACAGGCGAACGGAATGTCGTAACCACTCAAGGCAAATTTTCGGATTCCTCAGCTACGTCCTCAGATGGGGCCAGTCAAAATCACCCGGATGATAGATGTTGCTAATTTCCTGAAGCGTCCTCTCAAGCGCATCTTTGCGCAGCTCCCCTATCCATCCCGCGATCTCCGAGATGGCTTTCACACGTGACTGGTGGGCACTACCGCGAGCCAAGATACTCGGATTTTTCCGATTCGTCTTGTAGAACAGGATATGCCAACCTGCATCCATGACGACGTGCAGATGCTGCTCAAGCATCTGCCGGTACTGCAACATCTCGACACTCGTTATCTGATCGCCCAGATGCTTACGTGCCAGTTCGAGAGATCGAGTCTTCAGCTCTTCAATGTTCTCATTGATCTCCTCGACATAGCCGTGAATTGTCTGCAACTGGAGCCGCTGAGCATGATTAAATGTCAAGGCAACTTTGGCGTAGTGACCACTGAACAAGTAGTTCTGAAGCTTGGCAGGAGTAGTGGGCTCTATTGCACCATGAGCATCGAGCTTGATGAGTCGCATGTACGTTGGAACTATTCCCTTGAGCTGATCGGAGATCAATTCGATCTCTTCGTCGATGGATCGCCGCAAGTTGCGCCGCTCCCACCACTCTTTGAGCAACGTAGCCCCTTGGGCAAGAATCCAGCCAACAACCACGCTTCCCAAAGCAATTAGAAGCTTCTCGTTTGATGAATCTGTCATGGTATCGACTCGGTCAATGGCGCTAGTGTGAGACAGGTTTAACGCACAGGCACCAGCGCTCCGGCACCGTACTCTATAGATCATCAGCTGGTTATGGAGGCGCGTTCAAAGCGCCAACTTCCGCCCAAGATCGGGAACTACCAGGAACTCGTTAGCCTTGCCAACTCTTTGCTTAAGCAAGAGGCCAGCTCCAACCAAGGCATTGAGATCATTCAGCGCCGTCGGGTACGTTATCGCATGCGCGGCCTGATGGCTTGCGACGGTGTATGCACGGTCAGGATCTTTAATCGCATTTGCCAGCAGTGCTCGCTGCCGGTGATTGAGCACCACCTCACCCACCTTGGCGGTACGCAGCATCCGTCGCGCAGCTCGATCTTCTTGATTCTTCTTGGCGATATAGGCGTGAAGGGCCTGGATCGACTCTTCTAGCGCCTCAAGCTGCTGGGCGACAAAGTAGCTGACGTCCTGCCCATCACTCTCCGTGTAAAGATAGGCACGCATGTACTTGGCTGGTGACTTCTTCAGGACGCTGGAGATGGACAGGTACTCCGTCAGCCAGTACCCGGCGTTCATCATCGCCCAGTAGAACAGCGCCCTGGCTGTTCTTCCATTGCCGTCGACGAAGGGGTGGTCATACCCGATCTGGAAGTGCAGGACGATGGCCCGAACAACTGGATGGATGAAGGGCTCGCCGGCGCCATCATTCACGAAGTCGCATAGCTTGGCCAAGCGCTCCGGGACCTGTGCAGCGGGGGGTGGCACATGGAGCAAGGTCGGGGGAGTGCCTCGGTCATAGATCACAACATTGTCTTCAGCCGTCCGGAACCGCCCGCAATCGGAGGCCGCCTCCAGCGTACCGTCGGTCAAGATGCGATGAACCTCCAAGACCTCGTCAGGAGTGATTGGCCTTACGCCACGTTCGCGGATCATGTTCATGGCGACGTAGTTGTTGTAGATCATCCGCTCGGATTGATCTCTCGGAGGCCGTCCCGTGGACAGCATTTCCTTTGCCACCGCTCTTGTTGTCGCCGCCCCCTCCAACTGCGAAGAGGTCATCGCCTCTTCAATCAGAGAGCGAATGAGGAATCGACTTTGACTGCCAGAGCCGTCCATCCCCTTGATCGCGCCGGCGGCCTCCCTATCAATGAAGTGCAGGCGCCGTTGCATCGAGTCAGTCAACGACAGTACGAAGGACTTCTGCCCGCTGTCGACCAATGGCAGTCGCTTGGCCATGCCTGATCTACGGAACCTGATGGCCAGCCACCACTCCTCAGGCGTCAGACCGGCTGGCGGGGTCCGGTGCCTCAGCTTGTCCCAGTGCTCATACACTCCATTGACCTCCGGGCCCAGGTTGGCCGAAAGGATCTTGGAGAGCTGATCGTGATGATTGATCAGCATTTCGCTTACCTGCGGGGCTGGGACGGGCAGCTTCATGTCAACTTTCTATAAAATTGATATTGTATTTTATAGCAAACCGAGAACGGCGAATCCAGTGCCGCTGAGACGACGGCCTACAGAAACGATCGCTTATATTTCAGCAACTTAAGCAAAAGAGCCGCCCGCCCAGCCGTGCTCCATCAGATCCAATCTGAACGAACCTCAAGACAGAGCGCCAGGCAGCAGCCCACTCAGCTCACCCGCCCACCACTCAGCCCCAGCCACAACGCTGAGGCCGAGTGGCGCAGGTCAAGCCCTTTGCTGCGGACCGAAGCGATTGTCACCACGAGTGCTCGGCGTCGCCCACAGCACCATCAACCAGATCGGACCGACGAGTGGAACAAGTACCAGAAGCCAATACCAACCCGACTTGTCGACGTCATGGAGCCGCCGCACGCCCAGGGTAATGCTCGGCACGATGGATACCAGCATCACTCCTCTGGACAACAGGTCCGCGTACTTCTGAAGCTGCCAGAAATCGATCGCCTTGCCTGCAAAGAAGACACCGAAGATCACGCCATAGCAGTGTGGTGGTCAAGTACTTCTGGACACTCCCAAAGGGAGTTCAGGCCACCTGCACTTCACGGAGCGCAGGTGGCACAAGGCCGTTGGCACTGTGCAGCCGACGGTGGTTGTACCAGTTCACAAATTGTTCGATGTCTGCTGCAGCCTCCTGTCGAGTGGGGTATTTGGAGTACAGCCATTCGCCTTTGAGGGTGGCAAATACCCGTTCCACCACCGCGTTGTCCCAGCAATTCCCCTTCCGGCTCATGCTCTGGGTGATGCCGTTGTCGCGCAGGATCTCGGCCATCGCGTGGCTGGTGTATTGCCGCCCTTGGTCCGAGTGGAACAGCAGTCCCGCCTGGGGGCGGCGCTGTTTCAATGCGCCGCGCAGGGCTCTGACCGCCAACCACGCATCTGCTTCGTGGGAATGCGCCCAACCCACGATTCGACGGGCATACATATCCACAACGACGGCCAGATACAGCCATCCCTGCTGGGTGGGGATGTAGGTGATATCGCCAGCCCAGACTTGGTTTGGCGCCTCCGGATTGAACTGACGGTCCAGGATGTTGGGAGCGGTCAGCGCCTGCGGCCCAAGGCTGTGATACTTGTGCCGCTTGTGCTGTCGCGCCCTGACACCGGCCCGGCGCATCAGCGTCCGGGCGCGGTGGCGACCAACCTGCAGACCGCTATTGGTCAGTTCCCGGGCCATCCTGCGTGAGCCGCAGCTGCCCCGGTGGGACTTATGAATGCGACGAACCAGATCAACCTGGGCCAGCAGCTCCCGATCGATACGAGGCTCCCGATGCAGCCAGGCGTAGTAGCTGCTACGGGGATAGTCCATCAACTGGCACACCAACCGGATCGGAGCGGCCTTCCCCAATTCCTGGATCACTTGTTCCGGTGATCGCTGTCCCGAATGAAGAAGGCGATGGATTTTTTTAGCAGGTCGCGCTCCTCCTTGAGCCTGCGGTTCTGGGCTTCCAGTTCGGCGATTCTGACCTGCGCATCTACTGGTGGCGCCTCCGCATGCGGGTCATGTTTTCGCCGCCACTGCTCGATCCACCGCCTCAGCGCCGTCGGGCCGACATCCATCAGCTGGCAGACGTCTCTTACTGTCTGCCCCTCTACAACGACAAGGCGAACCGCCTCGTCCCTCATGCCCTGAGTGATCTGTTTTGCCATGGGTCTACCTCGATGCTCGAAAATGATCCTATCGAGTGTCCAAGTTGATTAGACCACCGCA
>NZ_JBSPUD010000031.1:27591-40348 GCF_056861525.1 Stenotrophomonas sp. 82F1 | reverse complement strand
GGTGAAGTGACCCCCGGGAGTTGGACGCCAGATCCAACCCCGAGGGATACATGAACAGGTACGAAGCTCGATTCAAACTGCAGGTCGCCAAAGAAGCCTGCAAGACCTCCACGTCGGTCAAAGCCATCGCCCGACACCACGGTTTGGAGTTCTCCACGGTCAGACGCTGGGTGGCTACGTATCGGCTGCACGGTTGGCGCGGGTTTCACCGCCAGACCCGGTCCTATGACCTCGCGTTCAAGCTGGCTGTTCTGGAGAAGATGAGCCGGGACGGCATGTCCGGGCGTGAGGCCACCACCTACTTTCAGATTGGCGATGCCGGCGCAGTGGGGCAGTGGCGGCGCCTGTATGCTCAGGGCGGTGCCCAAGCGTTGGCACCGCCGCCGCTGCCGCCCCGAAAGCCGATGAAAAAGACCCGTTCGTCCAAACCACCTGAGGATATGAGCCGCGATGAGCTGCTCAAGGAAGTCGCCTATCTGCGTGCGGAGACCGACTACCTAAAAAAACTCGATGCCTTGATCCGGGAAGAGCAGGCGGCGCAGGACGCAAAGCGCAAGCCATCCAAGGATTGAGGCAGGTTCATACGCTGTCGCTTCTGCTCGAAGCGGCAGAGCTGTCGCGCAGTACTTTCTATTACCAGAACCATGTCCTGGCCCATCCGGATCAGGACGAGGCAGATCTGTGCGAGCGCATCCGTGCAATCTACGATCAAAGCCAAGGGCGCTATGGCTATCGCACGGTGACGCTGGAATTGGCCAATCAGGGCCATCGGACCAATCACAAGCGGGTACAGCGTCTGATGGGAGAGATGGGCCTGAAATCACGGGTCCGCGTGAAGCGCTACCGATCTTTCAAAGGGGCAGCCAATGTTGTGGTTGGCAATGACCTCAATCGCCAGTTCCATGCCGAGCGGCCCAACCAGAAGTGGGTGACCGACGTCACCGAGTTCAAGGTGCAAGGGATGAAGCTCTACCTGTCGCCGATCATGGACCTCTACAACGGCGAAATCGTGGCTTATCAGATCAAGCGTCAGCCCGTGTTCGATCTGGTAGGTCAGATGCTGGACGAAGCCATCAACAAGCTCTCCCCGGATGAGCGCCCCATGATCCACTCCGACCAGGGCTGGCAGTACCAGCATGAAAACTACCGGCACATGCTGGAAAAGCACTCGTTGAAGCAAAGCATGTCCCGGCGTGGCAACTGCCTGGACAATGCGGCAATGGAAAGCTTTTTCGGGACGCTGAAGTCAGAATTTTTCTACCTGAACAGCTTTGACAGCATCGAGAGTCTGGAGGCTGGGCTCGTGGATTACATCAAGTACTGATTACATCAAGTACTACAACCAAGAGCGCATCAGATTGAAATTGAAGGGCCTGAGCCCGGTACAGTACCGGAAACAGGCCCAAGCGGCCGTTTGACCCCACCGTCCAACTCTCGGGGGTCACTTCAGGGATGGGTTCACGGCGTCCCCCGCGAATCCACCCCGCCCGGCCAACCACGGCTGTTGCTTTCAGCAACCACCCACGAGGGGCTGCGCCGATGGCTGGAAACTACCCATACCCGCCATGCACCGGATTGTGACGACGCACCGCCATCACCAACCCGAACCCCGCCAGCAGCGACACCGCCGACGTACCGCCGTAACTGATCAACGGCATCGGCACACCCACCACCGGCAGCAGGCCCGAGATCATCCCGCCGTTCACCAGCACATAGACGAAGAACGCCAGCCCCGTGGCACCGGCCAGCAGGCGCGAATACGAATCGCGTGACTGGCTGGCGATCCACAGGCAGCGCCCGATCACCACCAGATACAGCGTCAGCACCAGCGCCACGCCGATCCAGCCGAACTCCTCGCTCAGCACCGAGAACGCGAAGTCGGTGGTCTGCTCGGGAATGAAATTCAGGTGCGACTGCGAGCCTTCACCCCAGCCCTTGCCATCGAAACCGCCGGAACCAATGGCGATCTTCGACTGGATGATGTTCCAGCCCGCGCCCAGCGCATCCATTTCCGGGTCCAGGAACATCATGATGCGGTCCTTCTGGTACGGCCGCAGCAGCCAGAACCAGGCAACGGGCGCCACTGCCGCCACGCCGCCCACGCCCAGCCCCACCCACCACCACGGCAGGCCGGCCAGCAGCAGCACGAACACACCACTGGCGGCGATCAGCACGCCGGTACCGAAGTCCGGCTGCAGCATCACCAGCCCGGTCGGCACGCCGATGATCACCATCGCCACCAGCACCGTGTTGAAGCGCGGCGGCAGCGGCATCTTGTGCAGGTACCAGGCCACCATCATCGGCAGGCTGACCTTCAGCAGTTCGGCCGGCTGCAGGTAGAAGAACTTCAGGTCCAGCCACTGCCGGCCGTACTTGCCCGTGCCCAGCGCGAACACCGCCAGCAACGGAATCATCGAAATGGCGTAGATCAGCGGCGTGGCCGAGCGGATGCGCAGGATCGACACCCGCGAGATGCCCCACATCGCCGCCAGGCCCACGGCAAAACGCACGCCCTGTGCCATCACCAGGCCATCGCCGCCAGCGCTCTTCAACGTTGCCAGGCCGATCACCATCAGCGCGCCCAGGGCGAGGCACAGCAGCCAGTCGAGGCTGCTGAAGAACCGCTGCAGCATTTCGCCGGCCCAGCGCAGGAACTCCTTCATCGCGCAGCCTCCGCAGCAGGGGTCGGGCGCGTGCCGGCCGGCACGGTTGCCGCAGAAGGCGCACCGGGCGCAGGTGACGGCACAGGCTCCGGCGCAGGAACACCGATCAGCACCGGATGCTCGGCCAACTGCGCGGCGGCGATATCGCCGGCCTGGCGTGCGCCCACGTCTTCATTGTCGAAGGCAGTCGCACCGATAGCAGTAGTGCCGCGCTCGCTGTCCAGCGGCTGCATGCCCTCAGGCATCTTGCCCAGCAGCCAGGCATCGAAGATCTTGCGCGCGATCGGTGCGGCCGCCGCGCCGCCATAACCGCCGCCTTCCACGGCGATGGCCAGCGCGATCACCGGCTGCTCGGCCGGCGCGAAGCCGACGAACAGCGCACGGTGGCGCAGGTGCATCGGCAGGCTTCTGGGATTGACCGCGGCGGTGCCCTTGCGGCTGACGACCTGCGCGGTACCGGTCTTGCCCGCCATCGTGTACGGCGCGCCGGCTGCCATGCGTGCGGCGCTGCCGCCGGGAAGCATGGTGGCCATCATGCCTTCGCGCACGGCCTGAAGATTGTTCGGATTGGGGCTGACCGGCTTGCTCGGGCCGGGCTCTGTCGCCACCCAGTCACTGTCGAAACCAGCACGCTGCTGCATCACCAGGTGCGGCGTGCGCAGCTGGCCATTGGCCAGGCCGCTGACACCACGGGCCAGCTGCAGCGGGGTGACCTTCCAGTCGCCCTGGCCGATGCTGATGTTCACCGTATCGCCGGGATACCAGGCTTCCTTGCGGCTCTTCCGCTTGTAGGCCGGCGACGGCAGGATGCCGGAGATCTCGCCGGTCAGATCGATACCGGTCGGCTGGCCGAAGCCGTAGTACTCCATGTAGTGGTCGAACCGCTCGATGCCCAGGTCCAACGCCAGCCGGTAGTAATACGTATTGACCGACTGCGCGATGGACTTGCGCAGATCGGTCCAGCCGTGACCGCCACGGTGCGAATCGCCCCAGCCACGCGAGGTGCCCGGCAGGTAGAACATGCCGGTCGACAGCACCTTGTCCTCCGGACGGCGAACGCCCGAATCGAGGCCGGCCAGGCCGATCAACGGCTTCAGGGTCGAACCGGGAGCGACGCCGCCGAGTACCAGGCGATTGAACTGCGGGCGCGACGGGTTGTCGTTCAGCGCCTTGAAATCAGCATGCGAGATGCCGTTCACGAACAGGTTCGGGTCGTAGGACGGCAGGCTGACCATTGCCAGCACTTCACCGGTACGCGGGTCCATCGCCACCGCCGAGCCTTCCTGATCGCCGAAGGCGGCCACCATCGCGCGCTGCAGGTCGGCGTCGATCGACAGCCGCAGGTCGGCGCCGGACTGTGCGGCGACACGGCCGATGGTGCGGATCGCGCGGCCCTGCACGTTGGTCTCGACCTGCTCGTAGCCGACCTTGCCGCGCAGTTCCTGCTCGTAATAGCGCTCCAGGCCGGACTTGCCGATATGGGTCAGCGCAGCATTGCCTTCGCCGAGGATCTCCAGATCCTTGTCGTCCACGCGGCCGACGTAGCCGATGATGTGCGCGAACAGGTCGCCATAGGGATAGCGACGGGTCAGGTAGGGTTCCAGCTCGACGCCGGGAAAGCGCCAGCGGTCCACGGCGAAGCGCGCCATTTCCTCATCGCTCATGCGCAGCTTCAGCGTGACCGGCAGGAACTTGCGGCGCGCCTTGCGCGACTTGTTGAACGCCTCCAGTTCTTCCGGGCTGATCTGGATGATCTTCGCCAGCCCTTCCAGGGTGGCATCCATGTCCTTGACCTTGTCCGGGGTCACATCCAGGCGGAACGCCGGCACGTTCTCGGCCAGCAGCCGGCCGTTGCGGTCATAGATCATGCCGCGCCCGGGCACCACCGGCCGCGGCTTGATGCGGTTGGCTTCGGAGCGGGTGGCGTAGATGTCGTGGTCCAGCACCTGCAGCTTGAAGTACCAGCCGCCCAGGCCCAGCAGGCAGACCAGCACGCCGAAGAAGCCCAGCGCCGCGCGGCGCCGGAACTGTTCGGCTTCGGCGTGCGGATTCTTGACCTGGCGGCGCGGCAGCATGGCTCAGCGCCCGCGCTTGCCGAAGCGCACCGCATCCAGCAGCACGAACACCAGCGGCCACAGGCCCATGCCGAGCAGCGGTGCCCACCAGTACGACCACGGCAGGGTCGGCTCGCCCACCATGATGTGGACCAGCGCGCTGACGATGCGGTCGTTGAACAGCAGGCCGCCGATGGCCAGCATCTGCTGCGACATCGGGAAGAAGCGGATGCGCGCGCGGAAGCGCTGCAGGATGAAGGCCAGCATCACCAGCCGCAGCGCCTGTTCGCCCAGCACGCCGCCATACAGCAGGTCGGCGACGACGCCGCTGGCGAAGGCGATGCCGAGACCGACGCGCTCGGGCGCTTCGATCACCCAGTAGGCCAGCACCAGGGCCAGCCAATACGGACGCAGCGGCTGCAGCAGCGCCGGCAACGGCAGCAGGCCCAGCAGCAGGGCCACCACCACGCTGGCCGGCAGCACCCAGCGGTTGTCGCGAAGGCGGCTCATCGTTGCGCCTCCGGTGTGGTCGGCTGCGGTTGCCGGCCAGCGGCCGGCACTACCGTGGACCCGGCGGGTGCAGAGCCCCCTTGTTGTTCAAGGGGGCGCGCCGAAGGCGCGGGGTTAAGGGAGGATGCGCGGGCCGGTTGCGCCGAAGGTGCAGTCGGCTCAAGGGGGCGCGCCGAAGGCGCAGCGTTAAGGGAGGATGCGGGGGCAGCCGTCCCCGTCGCAGACGAGGACGGTTGCCGGCCAGCGGCCGGCACTACCGGAGAGGTTTGCGTCGTCGAAGGCGCCGTCGGCGCGGCACCGCTCGGCAGCGCGGTGGCATCGGCTGGGCCACCGGGAGCAACCTGTTCCATCTGCAGGCGCAGGTTCGGCGGAATACGGATCGCTGCGCCGGGGCGCAGCAGAAGCACGTCGCGGCCGCGATCAAGCTGCGCGGCCGGCTTCAGTTCCCCCACCAGGAAGGCATGGGTGTCGTCCGGGCGCAGGCCGGTGATGGTGCCCACCGGGAATCCGGCCGGGAAGCGACCGCCAAGACCGGACGTGACGATCTCGTCGCCCACTTCCACACCAGCGCTGAGCGGGATGTCGCGCAGTTCCAGCTTGTCGCCGCGGCCGTAGACGATCAGGCGCACGCCGTTGCGGGCCACGGTCACCGGCACCGCGTGGTCGGGGTCGGTCAGCAACAGCACGGTGGAGCTGCCCGCAGTCACGTTGATCACCTGGCCCATCAGGCCGCCGGAATCGATCACCGCCTGGCCGACGTGCACGCCTTCGCGGCTGCCGGCATCCAGCACCAGGCGCTGTTTGACCGGGTCCAGGTCGATGTCCAGGATCGGCGCCAGCTGCACGTCCAGGCCACTGCGCTCGGCCACGTTCAGCAGTTCGCGCAGCTGGGCATTGTCCAGCGCGGCGGTCTGCAGACGGGTCAGGCGGGCGTTGGCCAGCAGCAGCTGGTTGCGCAGCTCGCGGTTCTCGGTCACCAGCTGGCCGTGGCTGGCGGCGGAGTCGCGCACCTGCCCGCCGAGCTTGCCGGGCAGGCCGGCCAGCGCCCACACCGGCTGCACCAGGCTGTTGGCCTGCTCGCGCAGACGCGCCAGCCAGCCGGCCTGGTCGTCGAGGACGATCAAGGTGATTGCCAGTGCGAGATAGGCCAGCAGCCGCAGCGGGCTGGCGGCATCACCGGATCGGGAAGCGACGGGAGGTCCGGCGTAGGGCGGCACGGCAGCGATTCAACTGGCAGAAGGCGGATGGGAAACACGCAGGCGCCCCGCCGGTGCCGACCCGCCGATGTGGCAGGCCGCACCCCGGAGGGGCGCTGCGGGCGCAGGCAGCCGGGACGGCTTATTCCGGCGCAAAGAACTCGTTGCCGTGCATGTCGACCAGTTCCAGCGCACGACCGCCACCGCGGGCCACGCAGGTCAGCGGGTCGTCAGCCACCTGCACGTGCAGACCGGTTTCCTCGGAAATCAGGCGGTCCATGTCGCGCAGCAGGGCGCCACCACCGGTCAGCACGATGCCGCGCTCGGCGACGTCGGCGCACAGTTCCGGCGGGGTCTGCTCCAGTGCCAGCTTGACCGCGCTGACGATGCCCGACAGCGGCTCGTGCAGCGCTTCAAGCACTTCGTTGGAGCTGATCTTGATCATCTTCGGCACGCCCTCGGCGAGGTTGCGGCCAGAGATTTCCATCTCGATCGCTTCCGCCTGCGGGTAGGCACAGCCCAGTTCGACCTTGATGCGCTCGGCGGTGGCTTCACCGATCAGCATGCCGTGGTTGCGGCGCACGTAGTTGGTGATCGATTCGTCGAAGCGGTCGCCGCCGATGCGTACCGAAGCGGAATAGACGATGCCGTTGAGCGAGATCACCGCCACTTCGGTGGTGCCGCCGCCGATGTCGATGACCATCGAGCCACGGGCTTCGGTGACCGGCATGCCGGCGCCGATCGCGGCCGCCATCGGCTCCTCGATCAGGAACACGTCACGGGCACCGGCCTCCTCGGCCGACTCCTTGATCGCGCGGCGCTCGACCTGGGTCGAGCCGGCCGGCACGCAGACCAGCACGCGCGGGCTCGGGCGCAGGAAGCGCGACTTGTGCACCTTCTTGATGAAGTGCTTGAGCATCGCCTCGGTGTAGGTGAAGTCGGCGATGACGCCGTCCTTCATCGGGCGGATGGTGGTGATGTGGCCCGGGGTACGGCCGAGCATCTGCTTGGCCTCGGCGCCAACGGCTGCCACCGACCGGGTACCACCAATGGCGCGATCCTGGCGCACTGCGACCACGGACGGTTCGTTCAGCACGATTCCCTGCCCACGCACATAGATGAGGGTGTTGGCCGTGCCCAGGTCGATGGACAGGTCATTGGAGAACATGCCGCGCAGTTTCTTGAACATCTGGGAGTTGATCCTGAGGGGTGTCGCGCCCAACGCGGGATGGCGAAAAAATGGGCAGAAATCGAGGTCGACAAGCCTAGCAACCTGCCTGCCGCCGAGCAAGGAGAAATCCAGCTGAACCCGCGCCTTCACAGGCTTTCGGCCTGATCGGGCATCACCCGGTTCTGGCCCTGAGCGGCACCAGCGGGTAACCTTTGCGCCGTCGGGCGCCCAAGGGCGCCGTTTGCTTGCCTGCCGAAGTGGGCCGGCCCACCCCAAAATTCACCGCATAGGCTTACATCGATGTCCGCTCTGATCTGTGGTTCTCTTGCCTTTGACACCATCATGGTGTTCCCGGACCAGTTCAAGAATCACATCCTGCCGGACAAGGTGCACATCCTGAACGTGTCGTTCCTGGTGCCGCGCATGCGCCGCGAGTTCGGCGGCTGCGCCGGCAACATCGCCTACAACCTGCACCTGCTGGGTGGCGATCCGATCCCGATGGGCACGGTGGGCTCGGACTTCGGCCCGTACCGCGAGCACTTCGATGCACTGGGCATCGACCTCACCCGCGTGCGCGTGATCGATGAGCTGTTCACCCCGCAGGCGTTCATCACCACCGACCACGACAACAACCAGATCACCGCCTTCCACCCGGGCGCGATGATGCGCTCCTACGAAAACCACGTGCGCGACGTGCCGGGCGTCAGCCTGGGCCTGGTCGGCCCGGACGGCCGCGAAGGCATGATCCAGAACGCGCTGGAGTTCCACGAAGACGGCGTGCCGTTCATCTTCGACCCGGGCCAGGCGATGCCGTTGTTCAACGGCCCGGAACTGCGCGAGTTCATCGAGCAGGCCGATTACGTGGTGGTCAACGACTACGAGTCGAACCTGCTGCAGGAACGCACCGGCTGGAACGAAAAAGAGATCGTCAGCCGGGTCAAGGCCTACATCACCACCCGTGGCCCGAAGGGCGCGGTGATCCACACCCCGGAAAAGAGCTACGACATCCCGCCGGCGCACGAGCGCCGCGTGGTCGATCCGACCGGTTGTGGCGACGCCTTCCGCGCCGGCCTGATCTACGGCATCCAGAAGGGCTTCGACTGGCTGACCATCGGCCGCATGGGCAACCTGATGGGCGCGCTGAAGGTCGAGCACCCGGGCACCCAGAACCAGCGCTTCACCTTCGATGAGTTCAACGAGCAGTTCAAGCAGCAGTTCGGTTACGCGTTGAACGCGTAAACGAACTGCCCGCGCATTTCTCCTTATCCCCGCGCCTTCGGCGCGCCCCCTTGAACAACAAGGGGGCTTTCCACCCGACGCGCTATCGGCACCGCTCTGGTAGCGCCGGGCCATGCCCGGCGGCTTTCCGACCAGACACTTTCGATTCCGGATGCAGCCCGCGCTGCGCGCTCGCCGGGCATGGCCCGGCGCCACCTCCGGCTTAGGGCTTGGCCTTCTCCGGCAGGCGGTACAGCTCTTTTTCGTAGGCCAGCGTGCCCCACATCGCGTAGGCATGTGCGCGCCGCGCCAGTTCCGGCCGCAGCGGCTGCGGCTGCAGCTGGTCGCTGGCCGGGTCGTAGCGGAAGCCCTGCGCGGGCTTGTCCGGCTGCAGGATGGCCACGTCGTTGCCTTCCATCCACGCCAGGTTGCGGTCGTACTGCATCAGCGCGCGTCCCGGCTGCAGCCGCTGCAGGTCGGTCAGGTCCTGTCCCACCGTCGGGGTGGGATCGGCAATGCCCAGCAGTGACAGCAGGGTCGGCGGCAGATCGATCTGGCTGACGATGCGGGTATCGCGGCGTGCCTCGATGCCGCCGCCGAGAATCAACCCGGGAATATGGAAGTTGCCGATCGGCACCATGTTCTTGCCGAACACCCGCGAATCATGGTCGGCCACCACCAGGAACACGGTGTCCTCCCAGTACGGTGAGGCCATCGCCTTGCGGAAGAACTCGCCCAGCGCATGGTCGGCGTATTTGGCGGCGTTGTCGCGGGTCTGTTTCGGCTGCTCGTACAGGTCGATGCGGCCATCCGGGAACTCGAACGGATCGTGGTTGCTGGAGGTGAACACCAGGCCGAAGAACGGCGTGCCCTGTGCTTTCAGCTGCCGGAACTGCTGGTCGGCCTGGCCGAACAGGTCTTCATCCGACGCACCCCAGGAGCCGACAAATGCCGGCTTGCGGTAATCCTTGCGGTCCACGATGCGGGTGAAGCCATTGGCGAGGAAGAACTCGCGCATGTTGTCGAAGTGGCTTTCGCCGCCGTAATAGAAGCCGGTGTCGTAGCCATGCCGCCCCAGCACATCGGCCAGGGTGAAGAAGCGCTGGCGGCTGGCGGGCAGCTTGACCACCGATTCGGCCGGGGTCGGCGGGAACCCGGTCAGTACCGCCTCGATGCCGCGTACCGAACGCGTGCCGGTCGCATACAGACGCTCGAACGCCCAGCCCTGCCTGCTCAGGCGGTCGTAATTGGGCGACAACGGCCGCCCACCAAGACTGCCGATGAACTGCGCGCCCAGGCTTTCTTCCAGCACGATCACCAGATTGCGCGGCTTGCCCTGGTACTGCGGCGGACGCAGCGCCAGGCTCGGCAACGCGTCGGAGACGTATGCCGATGCCGGCAGGCCGCTGCTGGCGCGCAGTTCGCCGACCACCTCGGCCAGCGACAGGTCACCGTAGACGCGCGAGGTTTCACTGCGGGTCGCCAGTTGCCGCGCGGCATAGCCGACGGTGTACAGCGAATTCAGTGGCAACGCGTTGATGGTCGGGTCGGTCGAGAACGCCACCAGCGCCGGATTCAAGGGCCGATGCCCCAGGCTGGAACGCACGCCCAGCGCCGCCAGCAGCAGCACCAGGAACGCCAACGGCAGCCGCCACAGCCATCCGGCTTCGACTGTGGCCATCGGGCTGTTGCCGACCCAGCGTCGCGACCCGCGAAGCAATGCCCAGAACAGCACGATCACCGCGGCCACTTCGATCACCACGGCCAGCAGATGGCCGCGCAGCAGGGTCATCCCGACTTCTTCGGGATAGATCAGGTATTCCAGGAACAGGCGATTGGGGCGCAGGCCGTACTCGGCCATGAAGCTCGGCGTGGCCAGCTCCATGAACACCAGCAGCACGCTCGCCAGGATCAGCCACCACCGCAGCAGATGGCGCCACGCGCGGCCCATGCGCCCTTCCAGCGGCAACAGCAGCGCCAGCACCGCCGGGATGCCGTACAGCAGGCACAGGGTGGCCACATCCACCCGCAGGCCCTGCAGCAGCACCGTGGCCCAGCCGTCGGCAGCACTGACCCGCGCGGCGTGCCACAGCGCCAATCCCAGTCGCGACAACGACAGGGCGACCAGGCCAAACAGGAAGAAGGCGGCAATCGGACACAGACGCCGGTACAGCGACACCCACACAGCTCGGAGCATGAAAGGAATCCAGAAATGGAGCAAAGGACACCCATGCCCCATCCTTGGCAGCGGGCCACACCGTACAACGTGTAACCCGACACAACCGCCAGCGCGGCAGGACCACCCGCCGGCACCGCCAACGCCCGCCGCAGCGTTGATCAGGCCGCGGCAGTGAGCGGCGACGGTTCCGCAACCGCCTGCGCTTCACCCCCTGCCGGGCATTCGAAGCGCGTCCAGGCGGCCTCGCACAATACACTGTGATGACAGTCGAGCGTTGACCGCCGGCGCGGTCCCCAGGTTCCCGCCACAACGCGTCGAGAGCGCCGCGCTAGCCTCGCCAGCGCTCCAGCACTGCCGCGCAATCGGCCAGATGCCAACAGGCCATGTCCGGCCACAGGTTGTCCGGGGCATTGACCAGCAGCGTGCGGCTGCCGGCCGCGCGGCCGCATTCCAGATCGAAGCGGTAATCGCCCACCATCACCACCTGCGACGGTTCCACCTGCCAGCGCCGCAGGAAGTACTGCAGCCCGGCGGGGGACGGCTTCGGCTCGGCCTCGTCACGGCCGATGATGGCGTCTTCGGCAAATACGTCACCCAGCCCGATGGCCTGCAGGGTGACCTGCGCCAGGCTGCGCACGTTGCGGGTCAGGATGCCCAGCCGGCAGCCGGTGTCCTGCAGCGCGCGCACCAGCGCCACCGCGCCCGTCGCCGGCTGCGACGCAGCGGCCAGCGCACGCTCGTGTGCCAGCAGCCAGGCATGCTTGGCGCGGGCCTCCGCGGCCGGCAACCCGGCCAGGTGGGTGAGGATGTCATCCTCCTGCGGAATCGCCAGTTCGCGCTTGATCCGCGCGAAATCATGCACCGCCACGGTCAGCGTGCCATCCATGTCGAACACCCAGTGGCGGATCGTCGACAGTGCCGGCGCAGCCACCCGTGCATCCATGGTCAATGCCACCACGCCGGCATGCGGCTGGCGTCCACGCCACCAGTTTCGAACACCGCCGTGCGGGTGCCACCGGCCTTGACCGGGAATTCGATGCGGATCGACTTGCCCTTGGCTGCCAGCTTCCACAGCGCCTTCTGGTCGGTGATGAACAGGGCGATCGCCTCGTCGGTCTTCGGCCGCCAGGCCGCCATGGAGATCGGCTTGCCATCGTCCACCGTGACCTTCACCGTGCACTGCGGGCAGCGGAAATCGCCGGCCTGCAGCACCAGGTAGGCATGACGCTTCCATTCGGGATGATCGCGGAACACCAGCTGCACCGGCTTGGCACCACTGCCATCCACGTCCACCCGCTCCTTGCTGAAGATCTGTGCCGACACCTGGTTGCCCTTGTTGCCGACCGGAATCTGGTTGTACTGCCACAGCGCCTGCATGCGGCGCAGGTCGCGCGCGGCATCGCCCTTGGCCTTGACCTCGTCGAAGCCGGCGGCGATGCGCTCGGCGGCGGCGGTGTCCTTGTACTGGTCCAGCAACGAGGCGCCATGCAGGCGCGCACGCTCCCAGTCCTGCGCGGCCACGGCCATGTCGTACTGCTTGGCCACGTCCTCGGCCTTGGCTTCCTTCTGCGCCTGCACGGCGGCAGCGGCGGCCTCCTGCGCCTTGCGTTCTTCCTCGGGGTTGCTGCAGGCGGCCAGGGCCAGGGTGCAGGCGGTGAGCAGGATCAGTCGTTTCATGGCGGAGGTCCTTCGTGTTTGCGCTTTTTTGTAGAGTCGAGGCCAGGAGCACAGGGGTTGTTAATACCCAGCAGGCAAGGGGGGAGCAA
>NZ_JBSPUD010000031.1:0-27581 GCF_056861525.1 Stenotrophomonas sp. 82F1 | reverse complement strand
CTTTGATCCGAGCCCCCCACGCGCCCCCTGTTTCAAACCCCCCCGCGCCCCCCGCCCCCGACTCTACAAAAAAAGCGCCGGGCAGTGCCCGGCGCTTTTTCTTACTTCGCTTCAGCCTTGGCCAGCATGTCCTGCACCGAGGCGGTGGTGATCGGGTGGTAGCCCGGCTTGGCCTTCTCGAACGCCTGCTTGGCCAGCTCCAGACCCTTCGGGGTCTTCACCAGTTCGGCGTAGATCGGCAGGATCAGCTTGCGACGACCGACACGCTCGATGAACGCAGCCGCCGCTTCATTGGCCTGCTCGTAACCGCTGCGGATGGTCAGCGGGTACCAGCGCATGGCGATCTCGCCATTCGGGGTGCCGGTGAAGTGGAACGCCTTGTCCAGCGTGGCCAGCTTGTCCAGCGGCTGGGTGGCGCCCAGGCCGTCGATGAAGCGCACCCACTCCTGGGTACTCCACTCGGCAATGACCTGGCTGCTCGGCACGGTGCCGGCACTGGCAAAGGCGATGCGCGCGGTATCCACGCTGCTGAAGTTGCGCGACTGCGCCTTGGCCGCGAACGACGGAATGCCCGGCTCGTCCAGCCACGCCTTCAGTTCGGCCTCGGTGACCGCCGACGGATTCTTCGGCAGCAGATTCTTCTTCAGGTACTCGACGAACTGGTCGGTGTTGGCGCTCTGGAAGGCGTGGTCATCGAACCAGCCGCGCAGGAACGGATCGAAGGTCTCGCGGCCGAAACGCTGTTCCAGGAATTCCAGGAACCACGAACCCTTGACGTAGGCCACCTGGCTGAGGGCTTCGTCCGGGTCACGCTCGTTCAGCGGCGGCAGCGCCAGGGCCTGGTCGGCCGGGCTCATGTCCTT
This sequence comes from Stenotrophomonas sp. 82F1, assembly GCF_056861525.1. NCBI lineage: Bacteria > Pseudomonadati > Pseudomonadota > Gammaproteobacteria > Lysobacterales > Lysobacteraceae > Stenotrophomonas > Stenotrophomonas sp. 82F1. The sequence goes on along the minus strand of NZ_JBSPUD010000031.1, from coordinate 26,718 downwards.
CACTTCGGCCAGCAGATCGGTCTGGTCGATCTGCTTCTCCATCTCGGCCATCTCCTTGCCGTACAGGGCTTCGGTGATGCGGCCCTGGACGTAGGTGGTGAAGCCTTCGTTGAGCCAGATGTCCTTCCAGCTGGCGTTGGTCACCAGGTTGCCCGACCAGCTGTGCGCCAGTTCATGGGCGACCAGCGAGACCAGCGACTTGTCGCCGACGATCACGGTCGGGGTGGCGAAGGTCAGGCGCGGGTTTTCCATGCCGCCGAACGGGAACGACGGCGGCAGCACCAGCATGTCGTAGCGGCCCCAGCGGTACTCGCCGTACAGCTTTTCGGCGGCACCGATCATCTTCTCGGTGTCTTCGAATTCCTTGGCGGCCTTGTTGACCATGGTCGGCTCGGCCCAGACGCCGGAGCGGCCGGAGATCGGCTCGAACACCAGGTCGCCGGCGGCGATGGCCAGCAGGTAGGACGGAATCGGCTGCGGCATCTTGAAGGTGTAATCACCGTCACGCGCGGCCTTGGGATCGTTGTCGGCGCTCATCAGCACCATCACGTCCGGGCGCGAGACCACGTGCGCGCTGTAGGTGAAGCGCACGCTCGGGGTGTCCTGCAGCGGCACCCAGGAACGGGCGTGGATCGCCTGCGACTGGCTGAACATGAAGGGCAGCTTCTTGCCCTCGGTCATCGACGGCGCCAGCCACTGCAGGCCCGACGCGGTCGGTGCGGTGTGGTAGGTCACCTCGACCTTGGCCGGCTGTTCCGGGGTTTCGATGGTCAGCTTGCTGCCGAACACCTTGTCCACCGGGGCCAGCTCAAACTTCAGCGGGCTGCGCGCGCCATCAGCGGCGATCGCTTCGACCTTGGCGATGCTCAGCTCGCGGGTGTCCAGCACCAGCTGCTTGGCATCCTTCTGCTTCCATTCCAGGGTGTAGGTGGCGGTGCCGCCGATCTGCTTCTGGTCGAAGTCCAGCTTCAGATCCAGCGCGATGTCCTTGACGACGACCTTGTCCGGCTCGGCGTACGAGCTTTCATCGTGGCTGCGGTTTTCGGCGTTCACGGGGGCGGCGGGAGCCTTCTGGGCAGTCGGGGCGGCGGCGGGTGCGGCCGCCTCCTGGGAGCAGCCGGCGGCCAGGGCCACGGCCAGCGGAAGGAGCATCAGCGGATTGCGCATGAATCGGGACCGTTACGGGGATCAAACCCCAATGGTACCTCTCCCCCGGCCGGGAAGCGTTGCGCGGTGCGGGGTAATGGCCGGCCCCACGATGGCCCGGCAGGTGCCAACCTTGGTTGGCACGGATCCATCATCGCTCGCGGCGGGCGTGTGCCAACCAAGGTTGGCACCTACCAAAGCAAGGCTTACAGCTTGTAGCCGGAGTGGATCGAGACGATGCCGCCGGTCAGGTTCTTGTAGTGGCAGCGCTCGAAGCCCGCCTGCCCCATCATCGCCTTCAGCTCTTCCTGCGGCGGATGCTTGCGGATGCTCTCGGCCAGGTACTGGTAGCTGTCCGAATCGTTGGCGAACAGCTTGCCCAGCTTCGGCAGGATCTTGAACGAGTGGAAGTCGTAGATCGGCTTGAACCAGTCCGCAGTGACTTCGGAGAACTCCAGCACGCGGGCCTGGCCGCCCACCTTCAGCACGCGATACATCTCGCGCAGGCCGGCGTCCTTGTCGGTCACGTTGCGCAGACCGAAGGCGATGGTCACCAGGTCGAAGCTGTTGTCCGGGAACGGCAGGGCTTCGGCGTTGCACTGCACGTAGTCCAGGCCGAGCACCAGGCCGCGGTTGGTCAGGCGGTCACGGCCGACCGACAGCATGCCGGCGTTGATGTCGCCCAGCACCACCGAACCCTCGGCACCGACCCGCTCCTTCAGCAGCGCGGCGATATCGCCGGTGCCACCGGCCAGGTCGAGCACGCGGTCACCCGGCTTCACCTGCGCGGTGGCTACGTAGTAGCGCTTCCATGCCCGGTGCACGCCCATGCTCATCAGGTCGTTCATCAGGTCGTAGTTGCGCGCGACCGACGTGAACACCTGGCCGACCAGCTTCTGCTTGTCCTTGGCGTCAACGTCGCGGAACCCGAAATGGGTGGTACCGGATTTGTAGGGGGATTCGCTCATGCCCCGATTATCGCACCGCCGGGCCCCTGCGGGGAACGCTGGCCGTATCATGGCGCCCCACGACCTACCGGAGCCCCGCATGATCACCACGCCCGACTACCAGGCCCTGCTGCAGACCGCCATTGCCGAAGCCCGCCAGGGCCTGGCCGAAGGCGGCGTGCCGATCGGCGCGGCGCTGTACCACAACGACGGCCGCCTGCTCGGCTGCGGCCACAACCGCCGCGTGCAGGAAGGCGACCCGTCCGTGCATGGCGAGACCGACGCCTTCCGCAAGGCCGGCCGCCAGCGCCGCTACCAGGACACCATCATGGTCACCACCCTGGCCCCGTGCTGGTACTGCTCGGGCCTGGTCCGCCAGTTCAACATCGGCACGGTGGTGGTGGGCGAATCGCGCACCTTCCAGGGCGGCATCGACTGGCTGCGCGAGAACGGCGTCAACGTGATCGACCTGGACAGCCAGGAATGCGTCGACCTGCTGGGCGGTTTCATTGCGCAACATCCGGAAATCTGGAACGAAGACATCGGCGAATGAGCATCCGCCACGGCTGATGAGTCCGCCTTGATGAACGCTTCAGTGCCGGCACAGCCTTGTGCCGGCAGCGTCTGCCTGCTTCAACGTGAACTGCTGCGCAGTCAGCTGCGTGCAGTGCACACGCGCCACTAACATCCTGCTGCGCCGCCACGTCTAGGGTGGAATGCAACCGGGGCCCCCGCCCCGGGTTGGAGCCGACCATGCAAGCGCATGCCGTACGTCCTCCCAGCGACCCGGCCCTGGCCGTGATCTGGGACCGACTGCAGCAGCAATACGCACTGCACCAGCGCAGTGCCCCGTTCTGGAGCGCCTACCAGGACATGCAGCAGGATCTGCTGCTCGACCATCCCCGCGACCTGGTGCGCCTGTGCAATGCGATGGCCGCCATGGCCGAACGCCTGGGTGCAGTTGAACACGCACAACTGCTGCGCCATCGCCACGCTGACTGCACATCGCGCTGACGCGGCATGCACCACTGCCCGGGCCACACTGTAACGGGCCCCACTCCCTTCACCTCAAACCGATTGGATCGTCATGCACGCTGAAGTTCCCGCCATTCCCCCGGTCATCAATGTCGATGCGGAGCTGGATTACTGGCGCCGCCAGCACGCCGATGGCGCACTCGCGCACACCTCGTTCGGCACCTATGTGCCGTGGATCAAGTTCGCCTGTGATTCACTGATCACCCAACCACGCGCCAGCAATGCGCAGCGCGATGAGCTGTTCCAGACCCAGTACGCCCTGCAGATCATGCCGCGCATGACCGAAGCACAGGCCCGCGAGTTCGTCGAACGCTGCTGGCAGCACGTCTACCTGGCCAGCCCGGTGCGCAGCCAGGAAGCACCGCGCCTGCGCGCCTGAGCCCACGCTCGACTGCACGGCACCTGCACGGCCACGTGCCGATGATCGTCATCATTCCAGTGGAACGATGACGATGAGCGCAAGGAACCTGTTCAATTTGATCGCCAAGAAGGCCGCGGCCGCCACCGGCTCGCCGTGGACCTTCCTGGCTGCGGTGTCGATCGTCGTGCTGTGGGGCATCAGCGGCCCGATATTCAAGTTCAACGATACCTGGCAGCTGGTGATCAACACCGGCACCACGATCATCACCTTCCTGATGGTGTTCCTGATCCAGCACACGCAGAACTCGGACACGGCGGCGATGCAGATCAAGCTGGATGAACTGATCCGCGCCACCGCCGAGGCCAACAATGAACTGCTGGACCTGGAAGAGCTGGACGAAGAGCGCCTGGAAGAGATCCGCGCCGAGTACGAGAGGATGGCGCGCGAAGCCGGCGACGCGCTGACCCGGGTACGCTCCTGCCGCAGCGAGCGGCGGGATGACGAAGCGGTGTGACCGGTGGTGCTTGCCGCTGGCCGGCAACTGCACGATCTCCGATGATCGCGACCCTCTGGTAGCGCCGGGCCATGCCCGGCGAGCGCGAAGCGCGGTCTGCTTCAGGCGCCCTGAATATTGGGTGGAAGAGCCGCCGGGCATGGCCCGGCGCTACCGGAATCAGCGCGCTTACCCGCGCTCGTGCCAGCCGCCGCCCAGCACCTTGTACAGCGTGATGCGGTTGGACTGCTGCGCCAGCTGCGTCTGCAGCTGCGTCTGCTGCGCGTTGTAGGCGGTACGACGTGCATCCAGCAGGGTGACGAAACTGTCCAGGCCGGCGTCATAGCGTGCCTGCGACAGGCGGTTGGCCTGCTCGGCCGCTTCCACCAGTCGCTGCTGCGAGGCGGCCTGCTCATCCAGGCTGACATTCAATGCCAGCGCATCGGCGGTTTCGCGGAAACCACTCTGGATCGACTTTTCGTACTGCGCCAGTGCGATATCGCGATCGGCGTTGGCCACCGCCAGGTTCGCGCGCAGCTTGCCGCCCTGGAAGATCGGCAAAGTGATCTTCGGCAGGAAGCTCCACACCCGCGTACCGCTGTCGAACAGGCCCGACAGTTCATTCGAGCCACTGCCGATGCTGCCGGTCAGCGAGATGCTGGGGAAGAACGCAGCGCGTGCGGCACCGATGTTGGCATTGGCGGCCAGCAGCTGATGTTCGGCCGCCATGATGTCCGGGCGCTGCAGCAGCACGTCGCTGGGCAGGCCGGCCGGCGGTGGTGCCAGCGCAAGTACCTGCGGCGCGATGCTGTCCGGCAGCAGCGCCGGATCCAGCTGGCCACCGGCCAGCAGCGCCAGCGCGTTGCGGTCCTGGGCCAGCTGCCCGCGCAGACGCGCGGCATCGGTGCGCGCGGTCTCGACCAGGGTGCGGGTCTGGGTCAGTTCCAGTGCGGAACTGCCACCACGCTCATGGCGTGCTTCGGCCAGACGCAGCGAATCCTCATAGGTCTTCACCGTGGCTTCGGCGATCGCCAGGCGCTGCTGGTCGGCACCGTAGGTCAACCACGCGGTAGCGGTCTCGGCCACCAGGCTCAGCTGTGCGTTGCGGCGGTTGGCGGCTACGGCGAAGTACTGCTGCAGCGCGGCTTCGCTCAGGTTGCGCACGCGGCCGAACAGGTCCAGTTCGAACTCGGCCACGCCGACGCCGGCGCTGAACTGCTCGGTCACCGGCACGTCGCCACCGCGGCGGTCCATCTGCCCGGTCACGGCCACGCCCGGTACCCGGTCAGCGCGCTGCACGCGGTACTGGCCGCGCGCCTTCTCGACGTTGAGCACGGCCACGCGCAGGTCGCGGTTGTTGTCCAGCGCCTGGCCGATCACCTGCTGCAGGCGCTCATCGGTGAAGAAGTCGCGCCAGCCGACCGCGGCCACATCGGCCACTTCGCCCTGCGCGGCTTCCGCCGGCCACTGCGACGGAATGGCCGGGGCCACTGCGGTGTTCTTCGGCGCGAGGGTGCCGCACGCGCTGAGCGCCAGCGCGGTGGCAAGGGATATTGCAAGAGAAGAGAATTTCATAGCGACACCTTGGGGGTCACGGTGGTAGCGCCGGGCCGGGCCCGGCGACTATGCGGTGAGGCATCCGCCGGGCATGGCCCGGCGCTACCGGTTGTCATCACTCGGTGGCGTTGCGCTTCTTGAACACGCGCTGCACCACGACGAAGAACAGCGGCACGAAGAACACGCCGAGCACGGTGCCGACCACCATGCCGCCGAGCACGCCGGTGCCGATCGCCTGCTTGGCGCCGGAGCCGGCACCGCTGGAGATCGCCAGCGGCAGCACGCCCATGCCGAAGGCCAGCGAGGTCATGATGATCGGGCGCAGACGGTCGCGCACTGCATGCATCGTCGCTTCGATCAGCCCTGCGCCCTTCTCCAGATGCTCCTTGGCGAACTCGACGATCAGGATCGCGTTCTTGCTGGTCAGGCCCACCGTGGTCAGCATCGCCACCTGGAAATAGATGTCGCGCTCCATGCCACGGAAGGTATTGGCCAGCACCGCGCCGAGGATGCCCAGCGGCGCCACCAGCAGCACCGAGGTCGGCACGCTCCAGCTTTCGTACAACGCAGCAAGGCACAGGAACACGATCATCAGCGACAGCGTGTACAGCAGCGGCGTCTGCGAGCCCGCCTGGCGTTCCTGGTAGGACATCGCCGTCCACTCGACGCCGAAGCCCGCCGGCAACTGCTTTGCCAGCTGTTCGATCTCGGCCATGGCATCACCGGAGGCCACGCCCGGGGCCGGTTCGCCCTGGATTTCGGTGGCCGACACGCCGTTGTAGCGTTCCAGGCGCGGCGAACCGTAATCCCAATGCTTGCTGGCGAAGGCGCTGAACGGAACCATCTCGCCCTTGTCGTTCTTCACCGACCAGAGATCGAAGTCCTCCGGCACCATGCGGAACGGCTGGTCAGCCTGCACGAACACGCGCTTGACGCGGCCGCGATCGATGAAGTCATCGATGTACGAGCTGCCCCACGCGGTGGCCAGGGTGGTGTTGACCTGATCGATCGACAGGCCCAGCGAGCTGGCCTTGGCCACATCGATATCGATGCGGAACTGCGGGGTGTCTTCCTGGCCGTTCGGACGCACGTTGGCCAGCTTCTTGCTTCCGGCCGCCAGGCCAAGCAGCTGGTTGCGGGCCGCCAGCAGTGCCTCATGGCCCTGGCCGCTGTTGTCCTTCAGGAAGAAGGTGTAGCCCGACGCCGTACCCAGCTCCGGAATGGCCGGCGGTGGGAAGGCAAAGATGAAGGCATCCTTGATCTGCCCCAGTGCAGCCATCGCACGTCCGGTGATCGGCATCACGCCATTGTCGGCGTCACGATCCTTCCAGTCCTTCAGCTTGACGAAGGCCATGCCCGCGTTCTGGCCCATACCGGCGAAGCTGAAGCCCTGTACCGAGAACACCGATTCGACCGCACCCTTCTCGTTTTCCATGAAGTGCTTTTCGAGCGCGGCGATCGATTCCAGCGTGCGCTCCTGGGTTGCACCTACCGGCGCCTGCACCAGCGCCATCAGCACGCCCTGGTCTTCATTGGGCAGGAACGAGCTGGGCAGGCGCACGAACAGCACGCCCATCAGCAGGAACAGCGCAGCGACGATGCCCATGAACCGCCACGGGCGATGCAGGATGCCGCGCACGCCGCGCTGGTAGCTTTCGCTGGTACGGTCGAAGCCACGGTTGAAGCCGTTGAAGAAGCGACCGGCAAAACCGCGGTGGGCGACATGGTGCTCGCCCTTCTTCAGCGGCTTGAGCATGGTCGCGCACAGCGCCGGCGTCAGCACGATGGCCACCAGCACCGACAATGCCATCGCCGACACGATCGTCGCCGAGAACTGCCGGTAGATCACACCGGTGGAGCCGCTCATGAAGGCCATCGGCACGAACACCGCCGACAGCACCAGGCCGATACCCACCAGCGCGCCGGTGATCTGGCTCATCGACTTGCGGGTGGCTTCCAGCGGCGACAGGCCCTCTTCGGACATGATGCGCTCGACGTTCTCCACCACCACGATGGCATCGTCCACCAGCAGGCCGATCGCCAGCACCATCGCGAACATGGTCAGCATGTTCACCGAGAAGCCCAGCACCGACAGCACGCCGAAGGTGCCCAGCAGCACCACCGGCACGGCGATGGTCGGGATCAGGGTGGCGCGGAAGTTCTGCAGGAACAGGTACATCACCACGAACACCAGCACGATCGCTTCGAGCAGGGTCTGCACCACGCCCTTGATCGACACGCGCACGAACGGGGTGGTGTCGTACGGGATCTCGGCCTTCAAACCGGCCGGGAAGAAGCCTTCCAGTTCCTTCAGGGTTTCATCGACACCGGCCGCGGTATCCAGCGCGTTGGCGCCGGTGGCCAGGGTGACCGCCAGGCCGCTGGCCGGCTGGCCGTTGTAGCGGGTGACGAAGTCGTACGACTCGGCGCCGAGTTCGACGCGGGCAACGTCGCCCAAGCGCAGTTCGGCACCATCCTGCGCACCGCGCACGATGATGTTGCGGAACTGTTCCGGGGTCTGCAGGCGCGACTGCGCATTGATGGTGGCGTTGAGCTGCTGGCCCTTCACCGACGGCGCACCACCCAGCTGGCCGATGGCCACCTGCGCGTTCTGTGCCTTCACCGCAGCAACCACTTCCGGCACCGACATGCCGTAGGTGTGCAGCTTGTTCGGGTCCAGCCAGATGCGCATGGCGTACTTGCCACCGAACACCTGGATGTTGCCCACGCCCGGCACGCGGCTGAGACGGTCCACGACATTGGAGCCGACGTAGTCGGCGATGTCGTTGGCATCCATGCTGCCGTCTTCGGACACGAACGCGATGACGTTCAGGAAGCCCGAACTGGACTTGGCCACGTTGATGCCCTGCCGCTGCACTTCCTGCGGCAGCAGTGGCATCGCCAGCTGCAGCTTGTTCTGCACCTGCACCTGGGCGATGTCGGGGTTGGTCCCGCTCTCGAAGGTCAGGGTGATGGTGGCCTGGCCGTTGGACGAGCTGTTGGAGGAGAAGTAGATCAGGCCATCAAGACCCTTCATGTTCTGCTCGATGATCTGCGTCACCGAGTCTTCGACCACCTTGGCCGAAGCACCCGGGTAGCTGGCGCTGATTTCCACCGCCGGCGGTGCGACGTTGGGGTACATCGAGATCGGCAGCTTGAACAGGGCCAGGCCGCCGGCGAGCATGATGATGATCGCGATGACCCACGCGAAGATGGGTCGATCGATGAAGAAACGTGCCATGGGGTTCTCCGCTTACTTCGCGCCTGCGGCCGCAGCTGCAGGTTGGGCGGCGGCCGGCTTGGCCGGGGCGGCGCCCTGTTCGGTGGCATTCACGGGCATGCCCGGGCCGATCTTCTGCAGGCCTTCGACGATGACCTTGTCGCCGGCCTTCAGGCCGTCCTCGACCAGCCACTTGTCGCCGACGGTGCGGCTGACCTTGACCGGGCGCACTTCGACCTTGTTGTCCTTGCCGACCACCATCGCGCTGGTATCGCCCTTCGGATCGCGGGCGATGCCCTGCATCGGCACCAGCACCGCGTCGCTGCGCACGCCGCCGCCGATCACCGCACGCACGTACATGCCCGGCATCAACAGGCCGTCGGGGTTGTCGACCTTGACCCGCAGCGCGAAGCTGCCGGTGGCCGGATCGACGCTGACTTCGGAGAACTCCAGCGTGCCCTTGTGCTCGAAGGTGCTGCCGTCTTCCATCAGGATGCTGACCGGCGTCTGCTGGTTGTCCTGCAGGCGGCCGGCGGCCAGTTCGCGGCGCAGCTGCAGCAGCTCGGCCGAGGACTGGGTGAGGTCGACGTAGATCGGGTCCAGCTGCTGCACGGTCGCCAGCGCAGTTGCCTGGCCGGCGCTGACCAGCGCGCCCTGGGTGACGCTGGACTTGCCGATGCGGCCGCTGATCGGCGCGGTGATGCGCGCATAACCGAGGGTCACGTTGGCGGCATCCAGTGATGCCTTGGCAGCACCGACGTCGGCCTCGGCCTGCTTCTGCGCGGCCACGGCGTTTTCCAGATCCTGCTGGCTGACCGCGTCGACCTTGGCCAGCTCGGTGATGCGCTTGGCGCTCAACCGCGCCGCATTGGCGGTGGCTTCGGCGCGGGCCAGCTGTGCGCGCGCGCTGTTGGCCTGGGCGCGGTAGCTGGCGTCCTCGATCTGGTACAGCGGCTCGCCGGCCTTGACCATCCCACCCTCGGTGAACAACCGCTTGGCGACGATGCCGTTGACCTGCGGGCGCACTTCGGCCACCAGGAAGGCATTGGTGCGGCCCGGCAGCTCACGTGTGAGGCCGACGGTCTCGGACTTCAGCGTGACCACGCTGACCTGGCCCGGCCCCTGTTCGGGCGCCTGGGGTTGGCCGCCACAGGCAGCGACGGTGGCAGCGATCGCCAGCGACAACGCGAAGGGTCGGATTCGGCTCAGCAACATGATGGGAATGGCTCTTGAAGGGAGGGATCTCAGTCAGCGCTGATATGGCAGACCCTCCCCTTGCAGGAGCGGAGACCGCGCGGACAGCGCCCACCCGGGTGGAGTGGGAGCCAGGACAGGCCTGCCACGCACACGACGGGAATGATGGGAGGGAAATATACATACATGCGTGTTTGTTTGTAAACCGGTACAATTCAGCCACGTTTCACGCTAACTCGTACCCACTCATGGCCCGCAAGACCAAAGAGGACACCCAGGCGACCCGGGAAGGCATCCTGGACGCCGCCGAAACCTGCTTCCACGAGCATGGCGTCGCCCGCACCACGCTGGAGATGATCGGCGCCCGCGCCGGCTACACGCGCGGCGCGGTGTACTGGCACTTCAAGAACAAGGGCGAAGTGCTGGCGGCAATGATCGAACGGGTACACCTGCCTTTCATGCAGGAACTGGAGCGCACCTCCAGCGACCAGCGCGATACCCCGGTGCACGATCTGCGCGCGGTGATGATCCACTCATTCATCGAGCTGTCCGAGGACGAGCGCCTGCGCAAGACCATGGAGATCATGCTGCGCAGCGATGCCTCGGCTGATACCAGGGTACTGACCGAATTGCAGCAGGCCGGCTTCCGCGACGCCCTCGACCGGATGGAACGCGCCCTGCGCCGTGCCCAGGACCTCGGCCAGCTGCGCGACGGCGCCGACCCGAAGATCGCAGCGCGCATGCTGCACGCCACCGTGCTCGGCGTGCTGCACGGGGCGATGGTCGAACCGGACCTGATGGACCTCAAGCGCGATGGCATGCTGGCGCTGGACATGACCCTGGCCGCCTACGTGAAGGAAGGCGTGTTCGTACCGGGTTCGGTGCCGGAGCCGCTGCCGGAGGGGTGAGGGTCGCCGGGCATGGCCCGGCGCTACCGTGGTAGATCCACGCCATGCGTGGATGCGAACGGACAAACAAAAAGGCCGCCTTTCGGCGGCCTTTTCATTTACAGGATGTAGCGGCTCAGGTCCGGATCCTGCACCAGCTCACCCAGGTGCGCATCGACATAGGCACTGTCGATGGCCAGGGTTTCACCATCGCGGTCCGGCGCTTCGTAGCTGAGCGAATCCAGCAGTCGCTCCAGCACGGTGTGCAGACGGCGCGCACCGATGTTCTCCTGGCGCTCGTTCACCTGGAACGCGATCTCGGCCAGGCGGTCGATGGCATCGGTGGTGAAGCTGACCTTGACGCCCTCGGTGGCCAGCAGCGCTTCGTACTGTTTGGTCAGCGCCGCCTTCGGTTCGGTCAGGATGCGCACGAAATCGGCCTTGCTCAGCGCCCCCAACTCCACGCGGATCGGGAAGCGGCCCTGCAGCTCGGGGATCAGGTCGCTGGGCTTGGCCAGGTGGAAGGCGCCCGATGCGATGAACAGGATGTGGTCGGTCTTGATCGTGCCGTACTTGGTGGACACGTTGGACCCTTCCACCAGCGGCAGCAGATCGCGCTGCACGCCTTCGCGCGAGACATCACCGCCAGACGAGCCTGCATCACCGCGCTTGGCGACCTTGTCGATCTCGTCGATGAACACGATGCCGTGCTGTTCGCAGGCTTCGATCGCGGCGGTGCGGATATCGTCCTCGTTGACCAGCTTGCCGGCTTCTTCTTCCTGCAGCAGCGGGCGCGCGGCCTTGATGGTCAGCGTGCGCTTGTGCGCCTTGGCGCCACCGCCGAGGTTGGCGAACATCGACTTCAGCTGCTGGCCCATTTCCTCCATGCCCGGCGGGGTCATGATGTCCATGCTGACGTTGGCGGTCAGGTCCAGCTCGATCTCGCGATCGTCCAGCTCGCCGTTGCGCAGCATCTTGCGGAACTTGATGCGGGTCTCGTTGTCCTGCGCCGACGGTTCGTTGCGCGCCGCCTCCGGGTCGAAGCCGATGCCACCACTGCGGCGCGGCAACAGCGCATCGAGGATGCGGTCTTCGGCGCGCTCTTCGGCCTGCGTGCGCACGCGCACCTTGGCCTGCTCGCGGTACAGCTTGACGGCGGTATCGGCAAGGTCGCGGATGATCTGCTCGACATCCTTGCCGACATAGCCGACTTCGGTGAAGCGGGTCGCTTCGACCTTCACGAACGGCGCGTTGGCCAGCGTGGCCAGGCGGCGCGCGATCTCGGTCTTGCCGACGCCGGTCGGGCCGATCATCAGGATGTTCTTGGGCATGACCTCGTTGCGCAGCTCGGGCTGCAGCTGCATGCGGCGCCAGCGGTTGCGCAGGGCGATGGCGACCGCGCGCTTGGCGTCATGCTGGCCGACGATGTGCCGGTCCAGTTCCTGCACGATCTCGCGCGGGGTCATGGTGGCGGAGGAAACTTCGATCTTGTGCGGCATGGGTGTGCTCACGAATTCGTTGTCGGTAGCGCCGGGCCATGCCCGGCGGATCGGGAATGCCTGTAACGGTTCCCCGTCACAGCTCCTCGACCACCACGTTGCGGTTGGTGTAGATGCAGATGTCGCCGGCGATGTTGATCGCTTCGCTGGCGATGGTGCGTGCGTCCAGTTCGGTGTGCGCCATCAGCGCGCGTGCAGCGGACAGTGCATAGGAACCACCGGAGCCGATGGCGATGATGCCGTCCTCCGGCTCGATCACGTCGCCGGTGCCGCTGATGATCAGCGAGGTTTCCTTGTCGGCCACCGCCAGCAGGGCTTCAAGCTTGCCGAGGCGACGCTCGGTGCGCCAATCCTTGGCCAGTTCCACCGCAGCACGCTGCAGCTGGCCGTGCTTTTCCAGCTTGGCCTCGAACAGCTCGAACAGGGTGAAGGCATCGGCGGCGGCACCGGCGAAGCCGGCCAGCACCTGGCCATCGCGGCCGAGGCGGCGGACCTTGCGTGCGTTGCCCTTCATCACCGTGTGGCCGAGGGTGACCTGGCCGTCGCCGGCAATGGCCACGTGCTCGCCGCGACGAACGCAGACGATGGTGGTGGCGTGGAAAACGGTGGGATTCTGACTGGGGTCCATGCGGCCTCCGATAGCTGTTCACGGGACATGGGGACAGCCGCCGAAGCGATCAAGCCCGTGCCGATAGCTGCCGTTCAGCGCTTGGCATGCGATGGCCTGTCCGGATTCGGCTCAATGCCCCATGCCATGTACCAGTCTTCGCCCTGGGTTTCGATGGGGTGCTGGGTGCGGCCGGCGCCGTTGCCACAGGCCAGTGCGTCGGCGGCGCAGTAACGGTCGCAGCCCCAGCAGATGCGCTCGGGATGCTTGGGACGCAGCGGAATGGGCTTTGCCATGGTCGGTATCGCTTCGTGGCCTGCGGCCACGATGCGCCGGTCGCCCCTGCGCTGCCCTGATTAAGATCAAGCGGCGGCCGTTCCGGTAGCGCCGGGCCATGCCCGGCGAGCGCGCAGCGCGAGCTGCGTCGCATGCTCGCGAATTGGATCGCGCAGCCGCCGGGCATGGCCCGGCGCTACTCCCCCTTGTCGGCCGGGTCTTTGCGGCGTTTCGCGCGCGGGTGCGCCGCATCGTAGACCTTGGCCAGGTGCTGGAAGTCCAGGTGCGTGTAGATCTGCGTGGTGGCGATGTCGGCATGGCCGAGCAGTTCCTGCACACCGCGCAGGTCGCCGGAGGATTCCAGGATGTGGCTGGCGAAACTGTGCCGCAGCATGTGCGGGTGCACGTGCTTGAACAGGCCTTGGCGCTGCGCCAGCTGGCGGATGCGGATCTGCACCGCGCGCTGGCTGATCGGCCCGTTGCGGCCGGGAAAAACCGGTGTGGCGGCACCACCGCCGCTTTCGCTGCGCCAGGTCAGCAGCGCCTCGCGTGCCGGCTTTCCGAAGGGAACGCGACGTTGCCGGTTGCCCTTGCCCATCACGTTGACCAGGCCACTGGCGAAATCCAGGTCGCGCCAGGTCAGCGCACAGACTTCGCTCAAGCGCAGGCCGGAGGAATAGAACAGCTCCAGCAGCGCGCGGTCACGACGACCCAGCTCGCCTTCCGGTTCCAGTTCAACCAGCTGCACGGCTTCGTCGGCGTCGAGTACCTGCGGCAATCGTCTCGGTGCGCGCGGTGCTTTCAGTGTCGCTGCCGGGCTGGCCTCGATACGGCCATGCTTGAGCAGCCAGGCATAGAAGCTGCGGCAGGCCGACAACCGGCGCTGCAGGCTCTTGGCCGACAGGCCACGGCGGTGTTCGTCGGCAACGAACTGGCGCACCGCGTCGGTATCCAGTGCCTCCACGGCCACGCCGCGGGGTTCGGCCCACGCCGACAATGCGTCCAGGTCGCGGCGGTAGGCATCGAGTGTATGCGCCGACATCCGCCGCTCCACCTGCAGGTGCTGCAGGAACGCCTGCACCGCGCTCATCGTCGTCGTTTCCCGCTCAATCCGCGAAGCGCTTGAGCCCGGTCACCAGGGCCTCGCCCATCATCCGCAGGAACAGCGTGCCCATGCCGGGATAGAAACGGTTCGGATCGTGGCTGCCCACCGCGATCAGGCCAACGCCCGGCAGCGGCAGCAAGGCGGTGGTCTGCACTTCCTCACTGCGCGCGCCGTACAGCACCGCGTTCTTGTCGCTGTGCAGGCGGCCACAGATCGGCTCGCCATCCTTCAGGCAGTCGCGGAACGGGCCCAGCTGCGCATCATCGGCAGCCAGCACCTGCAGCCACTCGGCCTGCTCCAGCCCGGCCACCGGCGCATGCACCACCAGCCGCACCAGATCGCCGGCGAAGTCTTCCTGCAGCGACGCCGCCATCGCGCGCAGCGTGTCGGCGGCGTTGTCCTGCTTCATCAGGGCCAGGGTGAGCTGATGCGTGCGCACCGCCAGCCGCTCGTTGACCTGCGCGGTCGCGCCCAGGTCGGCCAACCGTCGCGCCAGCTCGCGGTTCTTCTCGCGCAGCACTTCCAGCTGGTAGCTGGCCAGCGATGCGGTCGGGCCGTCATCGCGTGGCACCACCAGGGTCAGCGCCAGGTCCGGGAACTGCTTGAGGAAGCCCGGATGACGCCGCAACCAGGCGGCGACTTCATGGGCGCCGAGCTTGTCGACGGTCTCAGTCATGCGATCCACTCCCCTTCGAAGACGAATGCGGTCGGGCCCGCCATCACCACCGGCTGGCCATCGCCCGGCCACTGGATGCGCAGGTCGCCACCGGGCAGGCTGATGCGCGCATCGCGCTGCAGGCGGCCGCGATGCATCAGGGTCACCGCAGCCGCGCAGGCGCCACTGCCGCAGGCCAGGGTTTCACCCACGCCGCGCTCGAACACGCGCAGGCGCGCATGTTCCGGGCCCATCACCTGGGCGAAGCCCACGTTCACCGACTTCGGGAACGACGCATGCTGCTGCAGCAGCCCGCCTACGCGCTCAACCGGTGCAGCGTCGACCAGGCCCACTTCAATCACCGCGTGCGGATTGCCCAGCGACACCGCCGCGAAGCGCACGGTCTCGCCCTGCAGTGGCAGCAGGTATTCCTCGCGCGGGTGGGCGAAGCCGATCAGCGGCACCTGCGCCGGCTCGAACAGCGGCACGCCCATCGCCACCGCGTACTGGCCATCGCCGAGCACATCCACGGCGTGGCTGGCCAGCGGGCTGTCGATCACGAAGTGATCGCCCTGCGCACTGCCCTCGCGCACCAGCCAGGCCGCGATGCAGCGCGCGCCGTTGCCGCACTGCTCGGAATTGGAACCATCGGCGTTCCAGATGCGGTACGAGGCGACCGAGCCTTCGGCGCGCGGCGGCTCGATGGTCAGGATCTGGTCGCAGCCGACGCCGGTATGGCGGTCGGCCAGGCGCGCGGCCAGTTCCGGGGTGGGCGGCGGGGTGCCGTCGCGCAGGTCGATCACTACGAAATCGTTGCCCGCGCCGTGCATCTTGCTGAAGCGCAGGCCGTTGCTACCGGCCTTACTCATTCCCGTCGTCCACCTTCTTGACCGGGTCCGGGGTGACCGACGGACTGCCGTCACCGGTGCTCTGGGTGGCCGCGGGCGTGGTGTCGGCATCAGCGGCCGGTTCGACGGTTTCTTCCACCGGTACCGGCTTCTGCGGCAGCACCAGCGGGCCCTTGTTGCCGCATGCGGCGAGGAACAGCAGCGAGGCCGCTGCCAGCGGAATCAGGATGACATTGCGATGGGGGATGTTCATGCCCCGAGTATAGCCATTGGCGGCTGAGCGGTTGGTGCAGGATGCCGCGCCACGCATCCGCCGGGCATGGCCCGGCGCCACCGCAACCCGACACCCCTGGCAGCGCCGGGCCATGCCCGGCGGGAGAGATCAATCGACCGGCGGCAGCGGCCGGGTCCACAGCCAGATCGCCACCACGGTCATGCTGCCGATGGAGAACCACTTCACCCAGGCCACCGGCACGCACCACAGCATGATGCCGGCACACACCGCCATGGTGATCGTGGCCATCCATTTGCCGTAGCGGCTGACCGCACCATGTGCCTGCCAGTTGGCGATGGCCGGGCCGAAGCGCGGGTGCTGCAGCAGCCAGCCGTGCAGGCGCTCGGAGCCGCGCGAGGCGGCCCAGGCCGAGATCAGGATGAATACGGTGGTGGGCAGCCCCGGCACGAAGATGCCGACGATGCCGGTGCCCAGGCTGGCATAGGCCAGCAGCCACCACGCCCAACGGAACCGCACCGGCCGGGTGGGCGCTGGCAGGTCCTTGCTGGCGGGTGGTTTGGGCAGATTCATCGCGCAAGGATACCCAGCGCAGGTGGCGGCGGCGATATCACCGCCGCCACGATGCGTCATTCCGTCGCAGCGCCGGCAGCGGGCGTTTCGATGCCCAGCTGCTGCAGCACGAACGCATACGACTCGGACAGTTCGCGGTAACGCTGGAAGCGCCCGGACTTGCCGCCGTGGCCGGCTTCCATGTTGGTGCGGAACAGGATCGGGAAGTGGCCGGTGTTGTCGTCACGCAGCTTGGCCACCCACTTGGCCGGCTCCCAGTACTGCACCTGCGAATCCCACAGGCCGGTACCCACGAACAGCGACGGATAGGCCTGTTTTTTCACATTGTCGTAGGGCGAGTAGGACAGCATGTACTCGTAGTACGGCTTCTGCTCGGGGTTGCCCCACTCGTCGTATTCGTTGGTGGTCAGCGGGATGGTCGGGTCGAGCATGGTGGTGACCACGTCCACGAACGGCACCTGCGCCACCAGCACGCGGTAGTCCTGCGGCGCCTGGTTGGCGATGGCACCCATCAGCAGGCCACCGGCGCTGCCACCGGACGCGGCGACACGATCCTTCGCCGCCCAGCCCTGTGCCACCAGGCCACGGGTGACGTCGATGAAGTCGTTGAAGGTGTTCTGCTTGTGCAGCAGCTTGCCGTTCTCGTACCAGTCGCGGCCCATTTCCTGGCCGCCGCGGATGTGGGCGATGGCATACACCACGCCACGGTCGAGCAGGCTCACCGCCGTCTGGTTGAAGTACGGGTCCATCGACATGCCGTAGCTGCCGTAGGCGTACTGGAACAGCGCGCCGGTGCCATCTTTCTGGTAGCCCTTGCGATAGACCAGCGACACCGGCACCTTCACCCCATCGCGCGCGGTGATCCAGACGCGATCGGTTTCGTACTTCGAGGCGTCATAGCCGATCACCGGCTGCTGCTTCAGCTGGCGACGCTCGCCGTTGGCGGTGTTCAGTTCGTACACCGTGGTCGGCGTGGTCATCGAGGTGTAGACGTAGCGCAGCCAGGTGGTGTCAGCCTCGGTGTTGTCGCCCAGGCCCATCGAATAGGCCGGTTCGTCAGCCTTCACGTAGTCGTTGCGACCATCCTTGAACAGCAGGCGGATGCGCTCCAGGCCTTCGGAACGTTCGGCGATGGCGGTGTAGGTATCGAACAGTTCGAAGCCTTCGATGAACACTGCATCGTCGTGCGCGATCCAGTCCTTCCACTGCGCACGCGAGGTGGCGTCGGTCGGTGCGGTCACCAGCTTGAAGTTCTTCGCACCATCGTTGGTGCGGATCACCCAGCGGCCATCGTAGTGGTCGGCGTCGTACTCCACGTCGCGCTGGCGCGGGGCGAGCACGGTGAACGTGGTCGGGTCGCTGGCCGGCGCGTAGCGCTCTTCGGAGGACACGGTGCTGTGCACGCCGATGGTGATGAAGCGATCGTCGCGGGTGCGGCCGATGCCCATGTAGAAGCTGTCGTCCTTTTCTTCGTAGACGACGGTGTCGGCGCTGGCCGGGGTGCCCAGCACGTGCTTCTTCACCCGCACGGTCAGCAGGGTTTCCGGATCGTTCTCGACATACAGCACGGTGCGGTTGTCGTCGGCCCAGACCAGGTCGCCGGAGGTGCCGGTGATCGTGTCCGGCAGCACCGCGCCGGTGCGCAGGTCCTTGAAGCGGATGACGTACTGGCGGCGGCCCACGTCATCGTCGGCCCAGGCCAGCAGCTGGTTGTCCTGGCTGACCTCCATCGAGCCGACGCTGAAATAGCCCTTGCCGGCGGCCATCGTGTTGACGTTGAGCAGGACTTCCTCCGGCGCGTCCATGCTGGCCTTGCGGCGCGCATGGATGGGATAGTCCTGGCCGGTTTCGTAGCGGCTGTAATACCAGTAGCCGCGCTCGCGCGCCGGCACACTGGCATCGTCCTGCTTGATGCGGCCGACGATCTCGCCGTACAGCGCATCCTCCAGCGGCTTCAGCGGTGCCAGCAGCTGGTCGGCGTAGGCGTTCTCGGCCTGCAGGTAGGCCAGCATGGCCTTGTCCTCGCGCTTGTCGTCGCGCAGCCAGTAATAGTCATCGTTGCGGGTCGCGCCGAACGGCGCCTTGACCACGTGCGGACGCTTCTCAACATCCGGCGGAACGGGCGGGGTGGCGGCGGTAGCGGTGCTGGTCATCAGGCTCGCAAGCAACAGGCAGAGAGTGGATTTCATGAAATAAGGCTCCAGGCGCTTCAATGCAATGGTCTCGACGGGGTCAGATCCCTTTTCCCGAAAAGGGATCTGACCCCAATCGCGGCGACGCGGCAACCCTGCGGATCGTCATGGGCGCGGTTCCTGTTGGGGTCAGAGCCCTTTTCCATGCAAAAGGGATCCGACCCCGGCACCCGGCACCCGGCACCCGGCGTACCATGTGTGGCATGAGTACCCTGCCCCACACGCCGGGCTACAGCCGGCGCAGCCACGAAATCGCTCCCTTCCATGTGATGTCCCTGCTGGCCCGCGCGCAGGCGCTGGAACAGGCCGGTCACGATGTGATCCATCTGGAGATCGGCGAACCGGACTTCACCACCGCCGAGCCGGTCGTGCGGGCCGGCCAGGCGGCGCTGGCCGCCGGCCACACCCGCTACACCGCCGCACGCGGCCTGCCGGCCCTGCGCCAGGCGATCAGCGGCTTCTATCGCAGCCACTACGGCCTGGATATCGACCCCGAACGCATCCTGGTCACGCCGGGCGGCTCCGGCGCGCTGCTGCTGGCCAGCAGCCTGCTGGTCGATCCGGGCCGCCACTGGTTGCTGGCCGATCCCGGCTATCCGTGCAACCGCCACTTCCTGCGACTGGTGGAAGGCGGTGCGCAACTGGTACCGGTGGGCCCCCAAACGGCCTACCAGCTGACCCCTTCGCTGGTGCAGCAGCACTGGAACGGCGACAGCGTCGGTGCGCTGGTGGCATCACCGGCCAATCCCACCGGCACTGTGCTGTCCGCCGATGAACTGGCGGCACTGTCGGCGTCGCTGCATGCGCGCGGCGGCCACCTTGTGGTCGACGAGATCTATCACGGCCTGACCTACGGCCTGGATGCCGCGAGCGTGCTGCAGGTGGATGACAGCGCGTTCGTGCTGAACAGCTTCTCCAAGTACTTCGGCATGACCGGCTGGCGACTGGGTTGGCTGGTGGCGCCGCCGGCGGCGGTACCGGATCTGGAGAAGCTGGCGCAGAACCTGTACATCAGCGCCTCGAGCATCGCCCAGCATGCGGCCCTTGCCTGTTTCAGCGAAGAGGCGATGGCGATCTTCGAACAGCGCCGCCAGGCCTTCCAGCAGCGCCGCGACTTCCTGCTGCCTGCCCTGCGCGAACTGGGCTTCCGCATCGAAGTGGAGCCGCAGGGTGCGTTCTACCTGTACGCCGACGTCAGCGCGTTCACCGATGACGCGCAGGCGTTCTGTGCGCACTTCCTGGAGACCGAGCACGTGGCATTCACCCCGGGCCTGGATTTCGGTTTCCATCGATCGAACCAGCACGTGCGCCTGGCCTATACGCAGGAAGTGCCGCGGTTGCAGGAGGCGGTGGAGCGGATCGCGCGCGGGTTGAAACATTTCCGGTAGCGCCGGGCCGTGCCCGGCGAGCGCGCAGCGCGGCAAGGGAGCCGCCGGGCATGGCTCGGCGCTACCGTTCAACGAATGCCCAACGAAGAACGCCGCCCGGGGGCGGCGTTCTTCATTTCCTTACTTGCCGCCCAACCGCTCCCACAGGAAGCTGTAGGCCAGTGCGGACATGTGCGCGGCCTGCGCGTTGTTGGCCGCACCGCCATGACCGCCTTCGATGTTCTCGTAGTAGGTCACGTCCTTGCCGGCATCGATCATCTTCGCGGCCATCTTGCGGGCGTGGCCCGGATGCACGCGGTCATCGCGGGTGGAGGTGGTGAACAGCACCGGCGGGTAGCTCTTCTTCGCGTCGAACAGGTGGTACGGCGAGAAGGTCTTGATGAACTCCCAGTCGCTGGTGTCCGGGTTGCCGTACTCGGCCATCCACGAAGCACCGGCCAGCAGGTGGCTGTAGCGCTTCATGTCCAGCAGCGGAACCTGCACCACCACCGCACCGAACAGCTCCGGGTACTGGGTCAGCATGTTGCCGGTGAGCAGGCCACCGTTGCTGCCGCCCTGCACGCCCAGGTGCTTGGCCGAGGTGATCTTGCGGGTGACCAGGTCCTGGGCAACCGCGGCCATGTCTTCATAGGCCTTGTGACGGTTCTGCTTCAGCGCCGCCTGGTGCCAGCGCGGGCCGTACTCGCCACCACCGCGGATGTTGGCGACCACGTACACGCCGCCCTTCTCCAGCCAGGCGCGGCCCATGCCACCGGAATACGACGGGGTCAGCGAGATCTCGAAGCCACCGTAGCCGTACAGCAGGGTCGGGTTGGAGCCATCGAGCTTCATCGCCTTGTCGTGCACCACGAAGTACGGCACGCGGGTGCCGTCCTTGCTGGTGGCGAAGTGCTGTTC
Organism: Stenotrophomonas sp. 82F1; assembly: GCF_056861525.1. Lineage (NCBI taxonomy): Bacteria > Pseudomonadati > Pseudomonadota > Gammaproteobacteria > Lysobacterales > Lysobacteraceae > Stenotrophomonas > Stenotrophomonas sp. 82F1. The sequence continues at coordinate 5,606 of NZ_JBSPUD010000031.1, read as the reverse complement.
GATGACCTTGCCGTCGGCATCAAAGAACGCCGGCATGGTCTTCAGCACTTCCGGCGCCTTGCCGATGTCGGCGATGGCCAGGGTGGTCGGGGTCAGGTAGTCGGTGGCGGTCAGCCACACTGCATCGCTGTCATTGCTGTCGACCGCACTCACGCCCAAGGTGCCGAAGGCCGGCGCGCCGACGAAGTCGCTTTTCTGCCAGCCCTTGGCGGTCGGGGTCAGCACCGACAGGCGGTTCTTGACGTCGTCCAGCACGTTCAGCACCAGGTGGTTCCTGGTCCACGAGGCACTGGCCAGCGAGGTGGTCGCGGTCGGGGTGAACAGCACCTCGAAGTCGCGCTTGCCAGCCAGGAAATCATCCAGCTTGGTCACCAGCAGTGCGCCGGAGGCGTAGGTCTTGCCACCCACGGTCCACGGATCGCGCAGTTCCAGGGTCAGCCACTGCTTGTGCAGGCCCTTCTCGGCCGAGTTCGGCGCATCGATCCGGGTCAGCTTGCCATCGTCGCCGCGCAGGTAGATCTCGTTGTTGTAGAAGGCCAGCGTGCGGCTGACCAGGTTGCGCTCGAAGCCCGGGGTGTCATCGTGCATCGCCGCGATGTACATGTCTTCCGGCTTGCCTTCATAGACCACGCTGGCCGCGGACATCGGCGTGCCACGCTTCCACAGCTTGGCCACGCGCGGGTAACCGGAGGTGGTCATCGAACCGCTGCCGAAGTCGGTGTAGACGAACACGGTGTCGCGGTCGATCCAGCTCAGGCCGCCCTTCGATTCGGGACGGAAGAAGCCGTCCTTGATCCAGCTCTTGCTGGCCAGGTCGAATTCGCGGGTGACATCGGCGTCGGCACCGCCGCGCGACAGCGCGATCAGGCAGCGGCTGTAGTCCGGACGCAGGCAGTCGGCGCCGTGCCAGACCCAGTTTTCGTTCTCGGCCTTGTTCAGCGCATCCAGGTCGAGCACGGTCTCCCAGGTCGGCGAGGCCTTGCGGTACTCGGCCAGGGTGGTGCGGCGCCACAGGCCGCGCTCGTGCTGCTTGTCCTTCCAGAAGTTGTAGTAGTAGTCGCCGATCTTCTGCACGCCGGGAATCTTGGCGTCCGAGTCGAGCACCTCGCGGATGCTGGTCTCCATCTGCTTGAAGGCCGGGGTCTGCGCCAGGCGCGCCTCGGACTTGGCGTTCTGTTCCTTGACCCAGGACAACGGCTTGTCGCCGGTGACGTCCTCCAGCCAGGCGTAACGGTCGGTGTCTTCAGCGGCCACGGCGGTACCCACCGAGGCAGCGGTCATCATGCCGGCCAGCAGGCAGGCGGAAGCGAATCGTGACATTGCAGCTCCAGGCAGTCATTAGCCGTGGAACGCTAGCATGGATCACCGGGACCGCCCCCGTGTCGAAGGTCAGGCCGGGGCGGTGTGCGTCTTACGCGTGCGTGGCTGCGAGCGGCGCCGGGCCTGCCCAGTGTCGCGTCGCAACCAGCGCAGTGCTGCCCGCGTGGGCAACGGGCAGCGCAGCAGGGCCCACCAGGCGGCCAACGGCATGCCGACCAGCCACAGCGGCAACCAACCCAGCCAGACACTGCTGCCGCGCGCGGCCGGCCACACCAGGACCACGGCCAGCCCGGCCAAGGCGAGCTGCGGCACCACCCGCAGCAGGCGTGGATCGCTGCGTTCGCTGACGCGTTCAGCTGGAAGGCGGTGGCGGGAACGTGTGCGCATGCGGATTCTCCGGTGGTGGATGCGGGCCAGCTTGGCTGCGGGGCTTCTCACCGGCTGCGACACCATTGACGGATGGCGTGCACACAGTGACCATGCGCGGGCAAGCCCACTGGAGCCCGCTCCCGCATGACCTCGATCCGCCCGCTCTGCGCTGTGTTGCTGGCCCTGTCCCTGGGCGGTCCGGCAGTGGCTGCCAATACCCCACCCTCGTCCCACAACAGCGCTGCGGAAGCCTCTGCAGACGGGGCGATCGACCTGCAGCGCTTCATGGGAACCTGGTACGTGATCGGCCGTGTGCCGAACTTCATCGAACGCGGCCACGTCACCAGCGTCAACCAGTACGAGCTGCGCGAGGACCACAAGGTTGCCATCACCTATCGCTACCGCGATGGCTTCGGCGAGCCCCTGCAGGAAATCCGCGCGCGTGCCAGTGTTGATCCGGACAGTGGCAACCACGGCTGGCGCACCTGGTTCTACCGGGTCGTACCGACCCATTCGCGGGTGCTGGAAGTAGCGCCGGACTATTCCTGGGCGCTGATCGGCTACCCGGGCCGCGAGATGGCCTGGATCTTCTCGCGTACGCCGGACATGGACAAAGGCCTCTACAAGGAGCTGGCCGAGCGCCTGCGTGACGAGTACGGGGTGAACACCGACAAGCTCAAGCGCGTGCCGCAGCACGCCGAACAGGTCGGCAAGCTGGGCTACGAAGTGCCGAACGTGCGTTGAGACGCCGCCGCCGGGCATGGCCCGGCGCTGCCGCGCGAACGTTCCGGTAGCGCCGGGCCATGCCCGGCGGAAGCCCCGGTTACTTGCGGCTGTAATGCGCGACCAGGCGGTCGCCCAGCATCTGCAGCAGCTGCACCAGGATCAGCAGCACCACCACGGTGACCAGGGCCACGTCGGTGCGGTTGCGCTGGTAGCCTTCGCGCAGTGCCAGGTCGCCCAGGCCACCCGAACCGATCGCACCGCCCATGGCGGTGAAGCCGACCAGGGCGACGGTGGTGACCGTGGCTGCAGCGATCAGGCCCGGCCGGGCCTCAGGCAGCAGCACCCGGGTAACCAGCTGCCAGGTGGTGGCGCCCATCGACTGCGCGGCCTCGACCACGCCACGGTCCACTTCGCGCAGCGCAGTCTCGACCAGGCGCGCGTAGAACGGCGCCGCGCCGATCACCAGCGCCGGCAGCGTGCCGAGCACGCCGATCGACTGCCCCATCAACCACAGCGACACGGGAATAAGCACCACCATCAGGATGATGAAGGGCACCGAACGCAGCAGGTTCACCACCAGCGCGAGTACGCCATAGGCCAGCGGCCGCCGCTTCATCTGCGGCGCGCCGAACACATACAGCAGCACGCCCATCGGCAGGCCGATGGCCAGGGTCAGCGGCAGCGAGCCGGCCATCATCAGCAGCGTCTCGATGGTGGCCTTGCCGATATCCACCCATTTGTCGGCATCCAGGTGGCGGAAGAAGCCGCCAGCGGTGGCAATGATCATCGACGCAGTTCCTCAACGTGCACGCCGGCGGCCACGAACGCGGCCTGCGCGGCGGACTGGTCACCGCCCACCAGGGCGACGATCAGCTGGCCATACGGGGTGTCCTTGATCCGGTCGATACGGCCGGACAGGATGTTGTAGTCGACCCCGGTCTGCCGCGCGACGCTGCCGAGCAGGGGTTCGTAGGTGTCAGCGCCGAGGAAGGTCAGGCGCACGACACGGCCACCGACCGCGTCGAAATCGCGGTGCAGCGTGCCTTCGTCCACGTGCTCCGATTCGCTGACGAAACGGCGGGTGGTCGGGTGCTGCGGATGCAGGAACACCTTGGTCACCGGGCCGGTCTCGACCAGCTGGCCGGCATCGAGCACGGCCACGCGGTCGCAGACGCGACGGATCACGTCCATCTCGTGGGTGATCAGCACGATGGTCAGGCCCAGCTCGCGGTTGATCTTCGACAGCAGCGCCAGCACCGAGGCGGTGGTCTGCGGATCGAGCGCGCTGGTGGCCTCATCGCACAGCAGGATCTGCGGACGGGTGGCCAGCGCCCGGGCAATGCCCACGCGCTGCTTCTGCCCGCCCGACAGCTGCGCCGGGTACTTGTCCGCATGCGCCTGCAGGCCGACGGTCTGCAGCAGTTCGGCGACGCGCGCGTCGATCTCGGCCCTCGGCGTTCCGGCCAGTTCCAGCGGGAAGGCGACGTTGCCGGCCACCGTGCGCGAGGACAGCAGGTTGAAGTGCTGGAAGATCATGCCGATCCGGCGGCGCAGCGCGCGCAGGCCCTCCGGCTCCAGCGCGGTGACGTCTTCACCGGCGATCAGCAGACGGCCACCGCTGGGCTCTTCCAGGCGGTTGATCATGCGGATCAGCGTCGATTTGCCCGCACCGGAATGGCCGATGATGCCGAACACCTCACCGGCCTCGATGGTCAGGTCCAGCGGCTGCAGCGCGCTGACTGAGCGGCCGGCAACGGCATAGGATTTGTGCAGGCGCTGGAACTCGATCACGGGATCAGCTCACCGGGAGGGCGATGGAAGGGGGCGTGCAGCCTACCAGCGCCGGCGCTCGCGCGCCCGCGCCATGGGCCAGAATGTTATTCCTTTTGGTTCTAAGACGTTCGCAACCGCGTATTGGCCGGGGTCAGAGCCCCTGCGGGGATCTGACCCCGGGTCGGATCCCCGCAGGGGCTCTGACCCATTCCCCGGCCTCACCGGTTCAGGGATGGTCCAACGGTTTCGGCGGTTCCTGCCGGTTCACCCGCTCGCGGTGCAGCAGGTACAGGCCCGAAGCGACGATGATCGCCGCGCCCGCCCAGGTGTAGCCGTCCGGCAGCTGCCCCCAGAACGCCAGATCCCAGCCGATCACCCAGACCAGGCCGCTGTACTCCAGCGGCGCGATCATCGAGGCCTCACCCAGCTGGAAGGCCTTGGTCAGCGCGATCTGACCCAGCGCTCCGGCCAGGCCCATGCCGGCGATCAACGGCGCATGCGCCATCTGCAGCGGCACCCAGCCGGGGATCGCCAGCAGCCCGGCGCCGATGGCCATGATGACCAGGAACCAGACCACCATCGACTGCGAGGTATCGGTGCGGGTCAGCAGGCTGACGGTGATCGCGGCGATGGCATAGGCGGTGGCGGCGGCCAGCACCATCAGGCCCGGCACCGAGATGAAACCGCCCACGCCCGGCCGCAGCACCACCAGCACGCCGACCAGGCCGATGCCGATGGCGACCCAGCGCCGCGGCCCGACCCGCTCGCCCAGCAGCGGCACCGACAAGGCGGCAATCAGCAGCGGCGCGACGAAATAGATGGTGTAGGCGGTGGACAGCGGCAGGTCGCGCAGGGCGAACACGAAGCAGCCGATCATCGCCATGCCCAGCCCGCCGCGCAGCAGGTGCAGGCCCCAGCGGCGCGGGATCAACGAGCGTGGCCCGGCACTGGCCAGTACCCAGACCAGCACGAAGGGCAGCGACGCCACACCCCGCAGGAAGGTCACCTCCAGTGAGGGATAGCTGGCCGAAAGCTGCTTCATGCCGGCGTCCATCAGCGAGAAACAGGCGACGGCGGCGACCATCCAGGCCACGGCGCGCGAAGGGGAGCGTTGCAGGTTCATGGCCCATTATCGCCGAGCGCGCCGGATTGTAGAGCCGAGATCCTATGTTTGTGGTCAAGCCTGCTGGAAGCAGGCTTGACCCACTTTCAGCATGGCTGGATCAAAGTCCCGACCGCTCTTGAAGACGCCCCAGGCGATCTTGGCCAGCTTTCTGGCCAGGATGTTGAAGCTGGCGGTACTGCTGTGGCCGCGTTCGCGGATGGCCGTGTAAAGGGGTTTGCCGCCTTTCGATCGGGTCAGGCCCATGGCAGCCATGTAGAGGATCTGGCGCAGGCTGGCGTTGCCACGCTTGGAC